>NZ_JBLUXC010000007.1:0-121863 GCF_048276795.1 Aeromonas sp. PS2Canimalfood6 | reverse complement strand
TTGGAGTGGGCAATGGTGTATTTATCCAAAAACGGCAAAAAGAGTAGGCAGAGAAAATCCAAGCAAAACAACACGTTAGACGGTATTATTAATTCGCTTGCCGCTTAAGGTTCTGTACATGAGTGAATACTGGCCCCATGAGGATAATCCGCTACCGCATACTGCATTGCTTCGAGACGGTCCTCTTTCATAGGAGGAGAGCAATCATCACCCAAGCTAACGATGATATAACTCCCTCCCTTTGCCGCTTGTTCAGAGATCGTCGGTGATAATATCCCATCATTGGTCATTTCTGAGGTTATCGCAGCCCTCGGCATTGGATGCTTTTTGGCTTGAAAGATCGTATCAGGTCGTTCAATAAAGCCCGTGTTTATTTTTTCAACAGGCACTTGAACATGAACATCGATACCACCATCAGGAGCATTGATAGAGCCTGACCAGTGTACATAGGCAGGACTATAACCATGAGCAGCAATCTCAGCCTCGGCAAGGCGCGCGATCAACTCTTCGAGCTGAGTATCGGAAAAGCGGAGTAATTCATCTTTCTCAATATCAAAAATGGCCACGACACCTTCCCCCCAAATTGAACGCTCATATCATATTCGGAGGTAAGTCAGTAATCCATTTAATGAAAAGAACCATCGCCGCTTGAGAGCGAATTTTGCTCCGCAAACGATTGGAAAAAGAAAAGACGCCGCAAGGGCGTCTTTTTTACATTTTTATGTTTGAAGGATGAAAGGGCGTTAGCCGCTTATTCCCATTCGATGGTTGCAGGCGGCTTGCCGGAGACGTCGTACACCACGCGGGAGATACCGTTGATCTCGTTGATGATGCGATTCGACACGTGGCCGAGGAAGTCGTACGGCAGGTGAGCCCAGTGGGCGGTCATGAAGTCGATGGTCTCGACGGCGCGCAGGGCAATGACCCAGTCGTACTTGCGGCCATCGCCCATGACGCCGACGGAGCGCACCGGCAGGAAGACGGCAAACGCCTGGCTGACCTGGTTGTAGAGGTCGGCCTTGCGCAGCTCTTCGATGAAGATGGCGTCAGCCTTGCGCAGCAGGTCGCAGTACTCTTTCTTCACTTCACCAAGCACGCGCACGCCCAGACCCGGGCCCGGGAAGGGGTGACGGTAGAGCATGTCGTAGGGCAGGCCGAGTTCGAGGCCGACGCGGCGCACTTCGTCTTTGAACAGCTCGCGCAGCGGCTCCACCAGCCCCATCTTCATCTCTTCCGGCAGGCCGCCGACGTTGTGGTGGGACTTGATGACGTGGGCCTTGCCGGTCTTGCTGGCAGCGGATTCGATGACGTCCGGGTAGATGGTGCCCTGGGCCAGCCACTTGGCGTTCTTGAGCTTCTTGGACTCGTCGTCGAACACTTCGACGAAGACGCGGCCGATGGTCTTGCGCTTGGCTTCCGGCTCGTCGATACCCGCGAGAGCGGAGAGGAAGCGCTCTTCGGCGTCGACCTTGATGATGTTCAGGCCGAAGTGATCGCCGAACATGTCCATCACCTGCTGGCCTTCGTTCAGGCGCAGCAGGCCGTTGTCGACGAAGACACAGGTCAGGCGATCGCCGATGGCGCGGTGCACCAGCATGGCGACCACGGAGGAGTCCACGCCGCCGGAGAGGCCCAGGATCACCTCGTCGTCACCCACCTGCTCGCGGATGCGGGCAACGGCGTCGTCGATGATGGTGGCCGGGGTCCAGAGGCATTCGCAGCCGCAGATGTCCTTGACGAAGTGTTCCAGCATACGGGCACCCTGGCGGGTGTGGGTCACTTCCGGGTGGAACTGCACGCCGTAGAAGCGCTTGGCTTCGTCGGCCATGGCGGCATGGGGGCAGGTCGCGGTCTGGGCGATGGTGGTGAAACCGGCGGGGATCTCGGTGACCTTGTCGCCGTGGCTCATCCAGACATCCAGCAGGGCATTGCCGTTGTCGGCAATGGCGTCTTCGATGTTGCGCAAGAGAGCGCTGGTCTTGCCGGACTGGCCCAGCACTTCGACCTGGGCGTAGCCGAATTCACGCAGGTTGGAGGACTGCACCTTGCCGCCGAGCTGCTCGGACATGGTCTGCATGCCGTAGCAGATACCGAACACCGGCACACCGGCGTTGAACACGTACTCGGGGGCGCGCGGGCTGCCCGCCTCGGTCACGGATTCCGGGCCGCCGGAGAGGATGATGCCGCTCGGGTTGAACTCGCGGATCTGCTCTTCGGTTACATCCCAGGCCCACAGCTCGCAGTAGACGCCGATTTCACGGACGCGACGGGCGATGAGCTGGGTGTACTGGGAACCGAAATCCAGGATAAGGATACGGTGGGCGTGAATGTCTTTAGTCATTTTATTCCTGCATCAGGCTGATGTTGTCACAAAAAGCACGGGATAAAAAAAGGGTGGAAAAACGGGGCGCAGAGCCCCGTTTCATCAGCCCATCCGGTAGTTGGGGGCTTCTTTGGTAATGGTCACGTCGTGAACGTGGGACTCTTTCATCCCGGCGCCCGAGATGCGCACAAACTCGGCCTTGGTGCGCATGTCGTCGATGGTCGCGCTGCCAGTCAGACCCATGGAGGAGCGCAGGCCGCCCATCTGCTGGTGGATGATCTCTTTGAGGCGGCCCTTGTACGGCACGCGCCCTTCGATCCCTTCCGGCACCAGCTTGTCGGCGGCGTTGTCGGTCTGGAAGTAACGGTCGCTGGAGCCCTTGGACATGGCACCCAGAGAGCCCATGCCGCGGTAGGACTTGAAGGAGCGGCCCTGATAGAGCTCGATCTCGCCCGGCGCCTCTTCGGTACCGGCAAACATGGAGCCCACCATGACGCAGCTTGCGCCCGCGGCGATGGCCTTGGCCACATCGCCGGAGAAGCGGATGCCGCCATCGGCAATCACCGGCACGCCGGTGCCTTCCAGGGCGTCCACAGCGTCGGAGATGGCGGTGATCTGGGGCACGCCCACGCCGGTCACGATACGGGTAGTACAGATGGAGCCCGGGCCGATACCGACCTTGACGGCGTTGACACCCGCTTCCACCAGCGCCTTGGCGCCAGCGGCGGTGGCGACGTTGCCGCCGATGATTTGCAGGTCAGGATAGGCTTCACGGGTCGCCTTGATGCGATCCAGCACGCCCTGGGAGTGGCCGTGGGAGGAGTCAATCAGCAGCACGTCCACACCGGCTTCCACCAGGGCGGCGACGCGCTCTTCGTTGCCGGCACCGGCACCGACGGCGGCACCGACCCGCAGACGGCCACGCTCGTCTTTACAGGCGTTGGGCTTGCGCTCGGCTTTCTGGAAGTCCTTCACTGTGATCATGCCCTTGAGCTTGAAGTCGCCGTTGACCACCAGCACCTTCTCGATGCGGTGCTTTTGCATCAGGGCCACCACCTCTTCACGAGGGGCCCCTTCACGCACGGTCACCAGACGATCTTTCTGGGTCATGATCTGTTCGACGGTCTGGGAGAGATCGATGACGAAGCGCACGTCACGGCCGGTGATGATGCCCACCAGCTGGTTGCCGTCAGTCACCACGGGGTAACCGGCGAAACCGTTCTTGTGGCTCAGCTCCTTGATCTGGGCGATGGTCATGTCAGGGCGCACGGTAACGGGATCGCTGACCACGCCGCTCTCGTACTTCTTGACCTTGCGCACTTCGGCAGCCTGCTGCTCGATGGACATGTTCTTGTGAATGAAGCCGATGCCGCCTTCCTGGGCCAGTGCGATAGCCAGACGGGCTTCGGTCACTGTGTCCATGGCAGCGGAGATCATCGGGATATTCAGCGTGATCGCAGACGTGAGCTTGGTACGCAGGTCGGCGGTATTGGGGAGAACAGTGGAGTGGGCTGGAACCAACAGTACATCGTCGAAGGTCAGCGCTTCTTTGGCAATCCTGAGCATGGCAATATCTCACCGTTGAGGAGTGGGGGTGTAAAATATTGCCGACAAATTTTACTCATGCATTGGGCAGTGGTAAAGAAGTTTTTTGAATTTTTTATGGCGTAGCCCGATTTAACGCCACCAACAGGGCAAAAAACCAATAAATTCAGCCGTAACCATGCCGTTTTTCCCGACAAGATGATCTTTTTTGCCGTTGAGCCCCTTTCTGCCGCCAGTCTCCCGGAACGGCCTTTTTCCCTCTCAGCCGTCAGCCAGACCGGCTGTCAGTTCCCCTGATAGCGGCCCGGCTTGTGCCAGTTCATCAGCATGGCGTTCATGGCCAGCGCACTCAGGGTTGACCAGAGCAGCAGGGGAAGCGGCAGGGTGAGCAGAGAGAGCGCAAACACCAGCACATCCAGCACCATCTGGCTCTTTCCCGCATTGATGCCGGTGCGCCGTTGCAGCCAGAGCGTCACCACGCCGGTGCCCCCCACGGAGGCATTGTGACGCGCCAGAGACAAGACCCCCATGCCGAGGAAGGTTCCCCCCACCAGGGCGGCAAACAGGGGATGGACATAGCTCACCGTCAGCAGCAGCGGCACCGCCTGGGTGGCCGCCGAGAGGGCGACGTTGACGATCAGCGTCTTGAGGGTGAAGGCGCGCCCCATGGTGACGTAGCAGAACACCATGAAGGGCAGGTTCACCAGGAAGAAGAGCACGCCGATGGGCAGGGTGCTGACATGGGCGATCAGCAGGGCGATGCCCGCGATGCCACCGGTGATCATGCCGGAACACTTGAGCAGATTGAGCCCCACGGCGATAAACATGACCCCGAGCACCATGCCGTAGACATCGTCCTTGAGGGTATGGGCCAGCCCCCTGCCCGCAGCCGCTGGCTGCATGGTCATTTCACCTTCCATATGACTCCTTAGATCCGATTTGATGGTGGCATCCGTTGCCCGACAACCAGGCCGAGTTGGGGCTGATGGCGGCGGCCCGTTCACCTTGCCGTCCCCCCCCAATCTTGCGTCCCCCGCCCCCTGATGTCGCCATCGTGGGGATGACAAGGCACAGCAAAAAGAGCGCCAATCAAAACAAGAGTCCGCTATAACATAAATAATCAGATTTAAATTCCGAAAAATTCGCAATATGTAGGTCAAATGCACCACTTTAGTGATCGGCCATCACAGTGGCGCAGCATGTTTACCCGCGTCACCGAAAAAGGCCTCGTGCTATCCCCTTCACAGCCCGGTTTTTCGGCAGATCATGTCGATAGGATGCCGCTTTTCAGCATGGATGATGCTTGTCATGGGGGAAGCCCGGGGGCCATACGGCGTGTTTCTTCGGGGCGGGTTCCAGGGGCGGATGTGGATGTCGCGCACCAATAAAGAGCAATTGCACCAATATAGAGCAGCCGAGTGGCACAGTTTGCCTTGCACCGCAGCGCAAAGACGACATGGGCACCGCTTTGCTCACTGCCATGAGCACAGCAATGAGCACTCCAATATGCAGAGCATGAAGTGACTCGGGCGGCGGATGCACCACTTCCCTTCCCTCTAGCCCCCTGCCCATGAGCGTGCTGGTCGCGAGTCCACAGGTCTGCCCATCCACCAGCCCCCGCAGCCAGAGCCAGAGCCAGAGCCAGAGCCCCATCAGGATGGGGCATCCATTCAGGCATAGGCAGAAGGCAGAATAAAAAAGTCGGCCCGAAGGCCGACTCGCTGCACCCTGTGACAGGGCTTCCTTACTTGAGGTATTTGCCGTCAGCACCGACCTTGCCCGGGCCGTTCAGTACCCAGACCCGCGCCGAATAGGCGGGCACCGCAAAGCTCAGGCTGCCGTTGCTGACGCTCTGGCTCGCACCGGTTACCGCGTCCGTGTAGGTGCCGTTCTTCAGGCCACTCAGGTTTATCTGCTGGGCCGAGTTGGCCGCAAGGCCCACGGCGGCGTAGCTCCCTTCGGCACTCAGATCACGCACGAAGCTGATGCCGCTCCCCCACTCGTTCACCTGGCTCATGGGCGCTTTTTGCAGGGCGGGCACCGCCTTGCGGATCTGGTTCAAGCGCTTGATGTGCTGATAAAGCGGGTGGCTCGGGGTGGCGGGGTTGTCCAGCACCTCCCCGTAGTAGGCACGACCGGTCTGATCCACCGTCATGGTGGCCCCATCGATATCCTGGGGCTTGCCCGCCTGGAACATCACCTCCTCCCCGTAGTAGAGGGTCGGGATCCCCCGCGCCGTCCAGAGCAGGTTGTAGGTCATGGCCGCATTCCCCTCTTCCCCGCCGTAGCGGTACTTGAAGTCGTTGTCCGGCCCCACGTCATGGTTCTGGAAGAAGGTGATGAGCTTGGTGGCATCCCCATAGACCCAGTCCATGGCGAAAATCCCCCCTACCCCGCCAAAGTTCCCCCGGGTGACGTTGTCACGGAAGGTGGAGAAGAGGGAGAAGTCCAGCACAGAGAGGCCGGAATCGCCCCCTGCACGGGGATTGGCCGGGTTCGGCGTGGTGCGGGTATACCACCAGGGGCGGATCACCGCCGAGGCATTGTCGTTGGCCAGCTCAGAGCCCCAGCCGGTGCCCTTGACCAGGTTTTCGCCAAAGACGAACAGCCCCGGCTTGTGGGCCTGCCAGTCATGGACATAGGTCAGCAGTTCGTCCCGCTCGATGTGTTTCAAGGTATCGATGCGAATCGCATCCACCCCCATGTCGAGGTACTGACGAATGGCGCCGTTGAGGTAGTCCTTGACGTTCTGGTTACCGGTGGCCAAGTCGATGCAGTCCCCCGCCATGTGCTTGCGCTGCAGGGCGAGCGGGCTCTCCCAGTCACCACCGGACATGAAACCGTCCAGGTGATACCAGGCGGGATCCAGGGTCTGGGCGTCGATGCCGAAGAAGCGGTTGGGGTTGTAGCCTGCGCTCGGCACGGTGGCGCCGGTCTTGGGATCTACCAGGGGCTGGGTGCCCGCCGGATCGGACTGGCAGCGGGCCTTGTACCAGTCGGGAGCCGCCGGGTTGTCGTCGTCACAGCGGTTGGCACTGGCGTAGTCCCCAAGATTGCCCTGATAGGGACCATTGTTGATGAGTCCCTGGCTCGACCCCGCCGGTACGTAGTATTTGACGGGCAGGCGATCGATCCAGGTCTTGCCGCGAAGGCCGTACTGGCTCGAGTGGTTGAGCACCACATCCTGGATCACCTTGAGCCCCTTGGCGTGGGCCGCCTGGATGAACTCCCGGTAACCCGCCCCCGGCGACTCCAGACGGGGATCGACCCGGTAGAAGTCGTAGGCATGGTAGCCGTGGTAGTCGAGGCCGGAGCGGTTCTCCACCGGCGGCGTCACCCAGATGGCGGTGAAGCCGAGATCCTTGATGTAGTCGAGCTTGGCGATCAACCCCTTGAAGTCGCCGCGCCACTGGGGATCCCCCGCCTTGTAGCGATCCCGGTTGTAGTAGTTGTTGCTGGCATCGCCATCATAGAAGCGGGCAGTCAGCAGGAAGTAGATGCTCTCGGCGCGAAAATCGCCGCTCGCCACCCCCTGCTCGCCGATACGGTACTCGAAGCGCTGCTCGCGCTGATTACCGCTGGCGTCGATGGAAAGGGTGCGGATCACCAGATCGGTGCCGCTCCCCTTGTCACTCGCCACCAGGGGCTGGCCTGCATAGCGGGCCGATGCCGTGGTGGGCTGGCTGCCGTCCGTCGTGAAATGCACGGCGGGGGCGCTGTCCTGATCGTCGCTCACCCCCAGGGTGATGGACTGGCTGTCCACATAACTCCCCGGGGACGGGGTGGCCGTCACCGTGGGGGCCTGCAGATCGGCCCCGGCCAGCTTCTCCACCTCGATGGCCTTGCGCAGGCTGTCAAAGCAGATGCGATAACTGGTGTTGGCGCTGACCAGGTAATCCTGGGCCGGATACGCCTCGGTCCAGTCCCCCTTGTGGTCAATCTTGAAGCGGGGGTTGTTGCTGCCAAAGGCCTGCTCGGTGCAGAAGGTGGTGCCATCCTCGCTGGTCATGGGGGTGAGCCCCCAGTTGTTGGCCGTGCCCCGGAAGTACCAGCTGTCGCTGCTCTGTCCTGCCCCGACCACCACGCTCACGCTGCTGCTGCCCTTGGCGCCCTGATCGTCGGTGACCGTGAGGCCATAGGTGAAGGTGCCGGTCTGGGTGGTGTTGACGACGATGCTCTCCGTGGTCTCGCCGCTGCTCCACAGATAGCTCGCGATCTGGCCGTCGGGATCCGTGGAGTCGCTGCCGCTCAAGGTGAGCGACGCCCCCTGGGTCACGTTCACCGTCCCCCCCGGGGTGATGACCGCGAGCGGCGGCTGGTTGTCATCCCCAAGGGGGGTGATGCTGTAGGCCAGGGTCTGATCGTTGACCTGGATGCGCACCGTGCCCACGGCGCTCCAGAAGATGTCGCCGCCACTTTTCTCCAGCACGCCGTCGCCGTTGCTGTCGCCAAAGTTGACGGCCCAGTCCCCAGCCTGATCAAACTTGAGGCGCTGGCTCGCCTTGCCATCCAGGTAGGCTTCCACCTGCCACAGGTGATCCCCTACCAGGGTCATGGGGAGGCTGGCCCAGCCGTTGAAGGTGCCGCGCACGTTGAGCTGCGGCAAGGTGCTGGCAAACCCCGAGGCCTCGCAACTGGCCACCGCCGTCGCGCTCACCGCCTGGGTGCTGGCGTTGATGCGGATCTGGTACGCCGTGTTGACATTGACCCCGTAGTCGGCCGCCGGGTAGCTCTGCTGCCAGTTGCCGTACCTGTCTATCTTGAAGCGCGGGCCGCCGCTGGCATCCCCGCTCACGAAGCGCTGACAGGTATCAAAATTGACGCCGTCCGTCGACGTCATGGCGGTCGCCGCCCATCCATTCGCGGTGCCCCGGAAGAACCACTCCGCCGCCGTGCTCGGCGCCGTGATCAGGGTTCCCAACAATCCGGCCGCGAGTATCCATCTAGCCATTGATAGTCCTTTATTTTCATTGTTTGTGTGTAACGCCGGTGTGTCCCGGCATTCCTCATCCGCGATGTCCCGCCTTCGAATGAGTCACGCCAGTCTAGGGCGTGCACTGGTCGATTCATGGCCAATGCGTATGAAATGTGACCGAAATCGCCCCGTGGATAATGCAGATGTGATTGATAGCGCTTTCATTTCCTGGCGCAGAAGTGAGGGGCACCCCCATCGGGGAGAGCAAGATGGCCGCCCTCCGCGATCACCTCGGGCACAGGGTCAGCCCCTGCCTCCTGCACGGCGCCGTTGCCATCGGGGACACTTGCCCCCATGATGCAATCCCCCTTGCCATCTCGGGCAACAGGGCGGTTCATTCAGGGAGAAACGATGAGACCATCGGATTACGGGAGATTGCTCGCGCTGGCAGCCATCTGGGGTGCCAGCTTCTTGTTCATGCGCATCGCGGCGCCGGCGTTCGGCTCGGTCAACACCACCTTCCTGCGGGTCTTCTTCGCCCTCGTCGGGCTCGCCGCCATGCTCCTGCTGCTGCGCACCCCCATGCAGTTTCAGGGCAAGCTCAAATCCATCATGGTGCTTGGCATCATCAACTCCGGCGTCCCCTTCCTGATGTATGCGGTGGCGGCCCTCTGGCTGCCCGCAGGGTATTCCGCCATCCTCAACGCCACCACGCCCCTGATGGGCGCCCTCATCGGCTTCTCCTTCTTTCACGAGGCGCTGACCTTGCGCAAGTGGGCCGGGGTGATGCTGGGGCTGGTGGGCATCGGTCTCATCACCACCACCGGGGAGGTCGACCTGAGCGGCCAACTGGCCATCGGGGTGCTGGCCTGCCTCATCGCCACCGCCTGCTATGGCTGCGCCGGCTTCCTGACGAGACGCTGGGTCACCGAGCGGGGAGGCCTGGACGCCAAACTGGTGGCCTTTGGCAGCCAGATAGGGGCCGTCCTCTTCCTGCTTCCCTTCTTCGGCTACACCCTGGCGACCGGCCCCGCCGTCGACTGGGCCCAGCCTGGGGTCTGGGCCAGCGTGCTGGCGGTCGGCTTCCTCTGCACCGCCTTCGCCTATCTGCTCTATTTCAGGCTGATCGCCGACATCGGCCCCCTGCGAAGCCTCACTGTCACCTTCCTCATTCCGCCCTTCGGCATCCTGTGGGGCTATCTGGTGCTGGGGGAAACCCTCACCGGCGGCTTCGTGTTCGGCGGCGCCGTGGTCTGCCTCGCGGTCTGGCTGGTGACCAGCCCCGCCAAAGCCATCAAGTCGGCCAAGGCACAAGCCTAGGCTCCGCGTCATCTGCCGGGCCCATGGCTCGGCAGATGGGCGCAACTGGGGTAAGATGACCCCCATCGTTTCTCCCGCCCCGGCGGACACCACAGCAGGGCCAGCCTTGAATCACCTCGAACCCGCCAGTCAGAGCAGACAACAGCAGATCTTCACCGTCACCCGCCTCAACAGCGCCGTGCGCATGATCCTGGAGCAGGATCTGGGGCTGGTGTGGCTCACCGGCGAGCTCTCCAACCTGGCGATGCCAAGTTCCGGCCACTGGTACTTCTCCCTCAAGGACATGTCGGCCCAGGTGCGCTGCGCCATGTTCAAGGGCAACAACCGCCGGGTGCCGTTCCGTCCCCAGGATGGCATGCAGGTGCTGGTGCAGGCGCGAGTCTCCCTCTATGAACCCCGGGGCGACTACCAGCTCATCATCGAGTCCATGCAGCCCGCCGGGGATGGCATGCTGGCCCTGCGCTTCGAGGAGCTCAAGCGCCGCCTCGGGGCCGAAGGGCTCTTTGACGAAGGGCGCAAGCGCCCCTTGCCCCGGGAACCCCGCGCCGTCGGGCTGGTCACCTCCGCCACCGGCGCCGCCCTGCACGACATGCTGACGGTGCTTGAACGCCGCGCCCCGGACTTGCCCGTCTTCATCTACCCGACCCAGGTGCAGGGGAGCGCCGCCACCGCCCAGATCGTCTCGGCCATCATGCTTGCCAACCGCCGCGCCGAGGTGGATGTGCTCATCGTCGGACGCGGCGGCGGTTCCCTTGAAGATCTCTGGTGCTTCAACGAAGAGGCGGTGGCACGGGCCATCGCAGGCTCCGCCATCCCCGTGGTGAGCGCCGTAGGACACGAGGTGGACGTCACCATCAGCGACTTTGCCGCCGACCTTCGTGCCCCCACCCCCTCTGCCGCCGCCGAGCTGGTCGCGCCGGACAGGAGCACCCGCGCCCAGCGCCTCGTGCACCTGCGCCAGCGGCTCACCCAGGCCATGAGCCGTCACCAGGTCGCCGCCCGCCATGGCTTCGTCCTGCTGCAGAAGCGGCTCGATCATCAGGATCCCAAGCGACGGCTGGAGCAGCAGTCCCAGCGCCTCGACGAGCTCGACCGCCGCTTGCAGCAGCACCTGCGTGATCGCCTGCACCAGGGGGAGCGGCGCCTGGCGGGCCTCGCCATGCGCCTGCAGGCCAGAAGCCCCGAAAAGCGGCTGGCCATCGGCAAACGTCGTCACCAGCTTGCCGAGGAGCGCCTCCATGCCCTCATCGCAAAACGCCAGGATCTCGCCCGCCACCGCCTCGCCATGCTGGGAGCCCGCCTCGACGGCATCAGCCCGCTGGCCACCCTGGGGCGCGGTTACGCCATCGTGCGCACCCCCTCCGGGGAGGTGATCCGCCGCGCATCCCAGGTCAATGCAGGCCAGACCCTGATCACCACCCTCGCAGAGGGAGCGCTGC
Source organism: Aeromonas sp. PS2Canimalfood6 (assembly GCF_048276795.1). Classification (NCBI taxonomy): domain Bacteria; kingdom Pseudomonadati; phylum Pseudomonadota; class Gammaproteobacteria; order Aeromonadales; family Aeromonadaceae; genus Aeromonas; species Aeromonas sp. PS2Canimalfood6. The sequence continues at coordinate 110,321 of NZ_JBLUXC010000007.1, read as the reverse complement.
GGGTACGGGTGGACGAGGTCGACAACCGCTGACAAAAAGCGGGGGCCTGCACCAGGCCCCCGCCTCCTTTCTGTGCTCCGATAGCCCGTTATACCAGGGCATGACCGGCCATCTTGCCCGGGTGGCCGGATGGTTTCTCGCCCCCCTTGATCCCCCCCGGTGGATTGCACCTCAGATACTCGAACAACCCGGCCTGCAAATTCACGTTCCAGAAACGCCCCGCCAGGGTGAGGGCGAGACGCTCGGCCGAGAGCCGTGCCAGCCCGTGTCGCTGCCAGGCCTCAAAGAGCGGCATCAGGTGGGAGACCAGCCCCTGTGGCAATTGCGACAACGCCAGCCATCCGGTATCGAGCCCCCCTCGCAGCAGCCCGTCGAGACGGGCATCGGGATTGGGCCTCATCACCATGCCGGGAGCACGCACGCCCCCCGCCTGCGCCTCATGCCAGGGCGCCAGATCCCGGCCATACATGAGGCCGTGGCCGTGAATGTTGCCCCCCGCCCCTGCGCCGAAGGGCAGGATCTCGGCGCCCCACTTGGCCATCTGGTTGTAGCGGCTCTGCTCGGCATCGATGCGCCGCCAGTGGCTGCAGGAGAGCCGCTCCCAGCCCCCCGCCTCCAGCGTCCGTGCCCCGTCGGCATACATGACTGCCCGCTGCTGGCCATCGGCGGCCCAGCCCAGGGTGCCTTTCTCGTCGGCGCGCGCCAGGTTGGTGCCCGCCATGGAGATGAGTTGATAGAGATCCACCCCGTGCACCCCGCTCGCCATCACATCCGCGATATCCTGGCGCCACACGGCCTCATCCTGCCCCGGCAGACCGAAGATGAGATCCGCCACGATCACCGCCTCGTTGTGGCGGGTCAGCGCCGCCAGCCGGGACAGCAAGGTCTCCCTGTCATCGAAGCGGGCCGCCTGCTGGCGCACGCGGGTATCAAAACTCTGCACGCCGAACGAGAAGCGGTTGAAGCCACCCGCCAGGGCCGTCTGCCACTTCTCGTCATCAAAGCCGTTGAGCCGCCCCTCCAGGGTCAGCTCCGCATCCACGGTCAGGGGAAAACGGCGGATGGCGCTGGCCAGGCGGGCGAGATCGCCCGCCGCCATGTCGGTTGGCGTGCCGCCCCCCACATAGACCGCCGAGAAAGGCCGGCTCTGGACAAGCGGCGTCTCGGCTGCCTGGTGCAGCGACCCGCAGAGTGCCTCCATGTAGCGACTCATGCGCGCCGGATTGGCGCCGTTTTCGAAGAAGTTGCAAAAACTGCAGCGCTTGCGGCAAAACGGGATATGGATATAGAGCGCTCGGGCCTTGGCCTCGCTCTCCTGCTGCCACCATGCTTGCCAGCCGGCATCGTCCAGCATCAGGGGGGCGGCCCCTCCCCGGCTGGCATGGGCCGACGTCTTGGCGGTGAAGGCGAATTTGAGGGGATCCGGGGTACAAAGCCCCGTCATGGTCGAAGAAAGCTGGAGAGTCGTCACTGGGGTTACCCTGCGCAAATAACGCAAATGATAACGAATATCAGTTGCAGATATTTGTGCTGGATCAAGTCGGGAAGGATTGAGCCGTCACTCTGTCCCTATCAGAGCAGCAGCGCGTCAGGCAAGGAAGGCGTGAAACAACAAGGGAAGAGAGCCACTCTCCCACTGGAGAGTGGTGGCACACACAGGATCAGGCGGTTGATTCAAGGCTCCCGACGGGAGCGCCGCGCCGATACCGGCTGGCGGGGTCAGCCATTGCCGATGATGATGGCAACCCGGCGATTTACCGCTCGTCCAGCAGCGGTCGCGTTGTCGGCGATGGGCGCCTCTTCTCCGCGGCCGCGGATATCCAGGTTCCCCTGGGGCATACCCACCGACACCAGGACATCGGCCACCGACCGTGCCCGCTTGAGGGAGAGTTGCTGGTTGTAGGCCTCATCACCGTTGGAGTCGGTATGACCGTCCACCCGGGCCCGGTTCAGTCCTACCTCAATCAGGGCCTTGCCGAGTTTCTCCACCACCTGGCGGGTCTCGGGGTTGAGGGCCCCCACATTGTTGGCGAACAGCACCTTGTTGGAGATATCCAGGGTCCATCCCTCGTCGGTCAGGTGAAATCCCTGCTCCTTCAAGGCGGCGATCTGCTCCGCCGTGAGCCCCTGGGGAGGGCTCTGGCACGCCGCCAGCACACTCAGCAACAGTGCCACCAGGCCCGCTTTGATCGGGTTTAACATGCGCATTCTTATCATCCTTTCACTATTTCCGGTTCAACTTCACGTGCTCGTTTTTCGTGTTTCTCTCTCCTCCCTGCGTTGTCGTTTGGCTTGATACATGGCGTCGTCTGCCCATTGCAGCAGGGCATCCGCCGTCTTCCCCTGCTCGGGATAGCGGGCAGAGCCGATGCTGATCCCCACCCCGAGATGGCGACCGTCACTCAATACCACGGGGGTGTTCATGGCCTGCTGCACTCGCCCTATCACCTCGCGCACCTCGTCCTCCCCATGGATCGGGGTCAGGAGGATGACGAACTCATCTCCCCCCAGCCGGCAGACCAGATCCAGGGGCCTGAGCTGATGCTGCACCCGCCGCGCCACGGCGATCAGCACTTCGTCGCCGATGCCGTGGCCCAGGTTGTCATTGATCTGCTTGAAACGATCGCAATCCAGATAGAGCAGGGCAAAACCTTCATGCCCCTTGTTGCCTGCCAGGATGGCCTGCTCCATGCGAGCCTCGAACAGAGCGCGGTTGGGCAGACCGGTCAGGGGATCATGGGTTGCCTGATGCAGCAGGCTGGCGTTCTCCCGCTTCTGGTGAGCCTGCCAGGCTTCCAGCTCATCGAGCAGCGAATTGAAATCCTCACCCAGCTCGTGCAGCTCGGCGATATTGGCCGCCGGCACCCGCTCCTTGAGGGCCCGCTGGCGGCTGACGTTGTAAGCCACCTCGGTCAGGGCCTTGAGGGGGGCCGTGATGGAGCGCTGCATCCGGCGCGCCACATGGAGTGCCCCGAGAATACTGATGAGCAGGCACACCAGGGTAGCCAGCAAGGTCTGCAACAGGAATCGCAGCAGGTACTGGCCGTGACCGACCAGATGCACCCTGGCTATCTCCTTGTGCTCGCGCACCATGGGGAGCGCCACGGGCCCCGGCAGGATCAGGCGGGCCAGGTGCTGCTCCAGGGTGGTCCAGGGGGTGGTGATGTCCCGGCGCCAGCTCGCCAGTACCTGGCCGTCCGGCAGCACTATGCTGGCGCTGGCTATGTCTTCCCGGGAGGTGATGGTCTCCAGGGCATCCAGTGCCGCCTCCTTGTCATGGAAGACCACGGCCGCCTCAGTGGTGTAGCTGATGGCCCGCGCCACCAGCTTGAGGTTGTGATCCGCATAAAGGCGCAGCGCCAGCAGCGCCGTGACGGTCAGAAACAGCCCTGCCATGCAGACGGCAGTCAGGGAGACATCATGTGGGTGCGCCCCAGACTCTGTCGCAAGGTAAGCCGGGGAGTGGCGTGATGGACCGTCATCGCACCTCCTCATCGGCTCGCGCCAGCTTGAGCACGGCCGGGTGCACTCGTACGCCGCTGCGGGCCAGCGCATCCAGATTGACCCGAAAACGCACCCTCTCCTCCCCGGCCTGCAGACAGAAGACCGCATCGGCGATGCATTCGCGGCTCTGCTCACTGATGCTGAGGATGGCGTGACCGCGCAGGCGTTCGAACAGGGAGAGGCGCTGCGCCGGTGCCAGCACCCCCAGATAGATGACATCGCAGCGCTGGATCAGCGCCTCATCGTCCATGTCGTAGCGATGGACCTCCACCGGTCGGCCATTGGCCTGCCGTTCGATGGTCAGAAGGGATGACGCATATTCCGTCGGCGCCGTGATGCAGAGCCGAAGTCTGGCGGGCTCGCTGGGCCAGCGGGTGTAACTGAGGATATCGAGCACGGTCTGGCGACCATGTCGCTGCGCGCCTCGGCGGAGGTTGCCGCCATGGCCTGGTTTGCCAGCATCAGCATGCAGCACAGTGGCGCCAGCCACATCAGTAACCGGAGGTAACAAAACATCTGCATGGTGCCCGCGAGAGTGTCCAGGTCGGCGCCGGGGTCACCCGACGCCATGATGAGTGTGCCTGCATGGCACCGCACCGAGCTTACCAGCCGGGTGGCCAGCCCCCAGAGGCAAGTGGCACGGTTGCGTCACCGGGTGTCGCAGCCGTGCCTGCAAGGCGCTCAATGCCCCAGGCAGACACCGTCCATCGACACTACTTCTTGCCAATCCCATATTCGCGCAGCTTGTTGGCGATGGCGGTATGGGAGACACCGAGCCGCTTGGCCAGTTGGCGGGTGGAGGGGAACGCCGGGTAGAGCCGCTCCAGCAGGCGGCTCTCGAAACGCTTCACCGCCTCGTCGAGCCCCCCCTCGAACCACTCGTCGATGAGCGGCATGGCATCGGCCGCCACCGGCAAGTCCACGTGCTCGGGTCCAATCTCGTCCCCTTCCAGCAGGGTCATGGCCCGATAGAGGCAGTTTCGCAGCTGGCGTACGTTGCCGGGCCAGCGGTAGGCGGTGAGGTACTCGGCCATGTTGCGGGTAAAGCGCGGACGCGGGCGCTGCAGTTCGCTGGCAAAGCGCGACACGAACTGCTGGGCCAGGGCCATGATGTCCGCCTTGCGCTCGCGCAGCGGCGGCAGATTGAGGCTAAGCACATTGAGGCGGTAGTAGAGATCTTCGCGAAACTTCCCTTCATGGACCAGATCCAGCAACTGCTTCTGGGTGGTACAGATGAAGCGCACGTTGACCCTCACCTCCTGCTCGTCACCGACCCGGCGAAACACGCCATCTTGCAGCACCCGCAGGAACTTGGTCTGCAGATGGGGGGACATGTCGCCGATCTCGTCCAGCATCAGGGTGCCGCCGCTGGCCAGCTCCAGCACCCCGCGCTTGCCCTCGGTGTTGTTGCCAAAGGCGCCGGGGGCATAGCCGAACAGCTCGCTCTCGGCCACGTTGTCCGGCATGGCCGCACAGTTGAGCGCCATGAAGGGGTGGCTGGAGCGCAGGCTGGCGCCGTGGCAGGCCCGGGCCAGCAACTCCTTGCCGGTGCCGGTCTCCCCCACGATGAGCAAGGGAGCGTCCTGCATCGCGAGCTTGGCAGCCTGGGCCAGCACTTCTTTCATCTTCTGGCTCTCGGCCTGGAGGTGCTCAAAGCCCCCCACTTCTACCGCGTGCAGGGCACTGAAGTGCATGCCGACCCGGCGGGCGGATTTGAGCACCACCACGGCGCCGGCCAGAGCCTGCTTGCCCTTCTCTTCGGCCACGAACAGCGGCATCAGATCGCCCAGGTACTCTTCGCCACCGAGGCTCAGCTTGCAGGTCTGGGGCTTGATCTCCCCCGACTCCAGCCAGCGGCCAAACGAGAAGCCCTTGACCAGGGAGGCGATCGCCACGCCGCGCACCTCGTCCGGTGGCAACGCCAGGGTGGTGAGGGCGGCCTGGTTGGCCTGGGTCACCCGCCCCTTGCTGTCGAGGGAGAAGACCAGGTCCGGCAGTGCCTTGAGCAGGGCCTCTATCTCGTGGTGTTCCCGCTCGGAGGGCATGTAGGGGATGGTCTTGACGTCATAGACGCCGGGAATGCGGCGAATTTCCGGCATCAGATGCTGAAAGTCACGGAACTCCAGCTCGGGGAAATTGAGATAGATGATGCCTGAGGTATCGATTTCGATGCCGCGCAGATCGATGTTGTGCTCCACCAGTCGGTCGAGCAATTCCCGGGTCAGGCCCAGACGGTCTTCACAGCTGACTTCAAGACGCATTCGGCACACACTTCCTAGCTAACATTCTGAATAACGGGATAATACAGACTCGATCCCGCCAGTGCGAGCGCTCCCCCACAAAAATGCGGGCCTGCCCCGCTTTCACCGGGCAGGCCCTGTCTGCGCTGGCGCCAGACGGCGGTTACTTCATCAGTCCGTCGGTGCGGGCTGCCATGATGAAGTCGTTGCGATGCAAGCCGCCTATCTTGTGGGTCCACCAGCTCACGGTCACCTTGCCCCATTCAAGCAAGATCGCCGGATGATGGAACTCCGCCTCCGCCAGTTCTCCGAGGCGGTTGGTGAACGCCAGCCCCTCCTTGAAGTTGCGAAATACAAATTCACGACGCAGTTGCAGCTCGCCGTTGACCACCAGGGGCTGCCAGTCGGGGATGAGGTGCATCAGCTCCCCCAACTCCTGATCGCTCACCCTGGGGGCATCGGCGCGGCACGCCTCGCATCGTTGACTCGCCAGTTCAGTCATTCGGGACTCCTTTCATGAAACATCGTGGGAATGAATACGGGTCAGCTCGCCTGCTTGCCGGCAATGGGGGCAAAGCGGGGTGGACGCAGGCCAAGACGACGGGCCTCGGCCACGGCCGCCATGATCCCCGGCCCCTCCAGACCATAGAGGGTATCGAGACGAGGCAGCACGAAATAGGTCGGCTGCATGATGTCGATGCGATAGGGGGTACGCAGGATCTCCAGCAGATCGAAGGGTTGCAGCTTAGGCTTGCCCGAGAGGGCATAAGCGGTCTCGCCGATGGAGGAGAGAATGCCGCCGCCGTAGATGCGCAGCCCCTCCTCCCCCTGCAGGAGGCCGAACTCCACCGTGAACCAGTAGAGCCGCGCCAGATAGACCCGCTCCTCCTTGCTGGCATGGCGTCCGAGCCGACCATACAGGTGGGTGAAGTGGGCAAAGGCCGGGTTGGTCAGCATGGCGCAGTGGCCGAAGATCTCGTGGAAGATGTCGGGCTCTTGCAGGTAGTCGAGCTCATCCCGGCGGCGAATGAAGGTGGCGACGGGAAAACGGCGATCAGCGAGCAGCGCGAAGAAGTGATCAAAGGAGATGAGTGCTGGCACCGCCGCCACCGACCAGCCGGTGGCGGGCATCAGGGCAGCGTTGATCTCGCCCAGCTGGGGGATGCGGTCCAGAGGCAGGTCGAGGCGTGCCAACCCGGCCTGGTATTCGTCGCAGGCCTTGCCATCGAGCGCCGCAAGCTGGCGTGCAATCAGGATCCGCCAGGTGCCGTGCTCCTCGTCCGTGTAGTGGATCCTGCCCTGCCCATCCGGTTGGCGGGCCGTGTAGAGACTTGCCATGAGTGATCCCATCCTTCGGGTGCCAGCCGCCATCCGGGCGGTCACTGGCCGTTGAGTCATGGGATCACTGTAACGGTTTGCCCCTCAAAAAAGCAGCCGACCCCGGGGTCGGCTGCTTTTGACAATTGTAAATTATTTGTGACACCCCTATCGAATCCCAGCCACCTCACGACTTGTTGAGATAACCCGCCAACTGGCCGATCAGCCGCTTGCGCAACTCCCCCAGTTTCGGCTTCTCGTCGGCACACCAGGGGAGCGGACGACAGGCTTCCATGGTACGCATCCCGAGGCGCGCGGTGAGCAACCCGGCCCCGACCCCTTGGGCAGCGCGGGCGGAGAGCTTGGCGGTCAGCTCGGCGCCCAGCAGATCCATCCCTACCTCGGTCACCAGCTCGGTGGCCCCCGCATAGAGCATGTTGCGAAACACCTGGCGAATGAGGCGGATGCGGCTCCAGTAGCCGAGCTCGATGGCATAGACATCGGCGATGTCCTCGATCATCCGCAGGTTGCGCCAGAGCATCAGCATCATGTCGACCGTGGCGAGCGGGCTCAGGGCCACCAGCACGGCGGCCTCCCCCGACCATTTGGCGACGCGGGCCTGGGCCAGCTTGTCCCGCTCGGTGAGCACCAGCTGGCTGTAGAGGGTCAGCACTTCCCGATCGCTGTGGCTCTCGTCAAGCTGGGATAACCAGGTGCGATACCCTTCCCGCCCCTTGTCACCGCTCTTCTCGGCCAGGGCCTCGCAGAAGGCCTGCCCCTGACCGACCCCCTGATGGGCCAGCAGATCCTCGGCTCTTGAGCGCACATCCTGGCGCCGCTTCAAGGTGCGCAGCCGCAGCCATTCGCGCCCCGCCACCGCGGCGGTGCCCACCGCCACCAGGCCGGAGGCGAGCAGCCAGGCGCCGCCCCAGAAGGGGGAGGCGGCAAACTGATCCACCAGAAAAGCGCCAAACTGGCCAAGCGACAGCAGCCCCACCCCGCCCAGCCCCCAGGCCAGCAGACGATGACGGCGCCGAGGCCTGACGTGAAGCGCGGGTTCCACCTCGGTGAGCTCGTCCAGCGCGTCCAGAGGCTCGAAGCTCTCCTCTTCCAACCGCCGGGCCGGGGCCGGTGGCTTCGCTTCGCTTGCCATCGAAGGCGCGGGCTCCAGCGTCACCTTGCCTTGCAGGGGAGCGGCGTCATCGGTGCGCCATCTTGTCTGATCGTTCATCGCATTCTCTCCTGTGGGCGCCCCTCGAGCACAGCGGGCCACCCACCCGTTATTCGAGGTGATCCCCGAGCAGGAATTCCAGCGCCGCATCGAGCCGGATATGGGGGAGCGCCTGATGAGCGCTCATGGGCAGCGGGCGAAAGGCCTGAAAATCAAACCCTTGAGTTTTCCACCACTGCGCAGGCGGGATCTGGGCAGGCACCTCCCCCGGGAAGAGCAGCAAGGGCTCGCCCGAGAGGGTAGTGCCACGAATGGCGGGAAATTCCCGTCCGTCTGCCACCCCCTTGCCCACCTCGGTGGCCTTGATGGCGGCCAGCGCCAGGCATTCGGTCTCTATCCCCTCGAAGCGGGCCTGACCCCGGCCACGGCTCACCAGATGCTGCAGGAGCGACACCAGAGGCCCGTGCTGCTCCGGCGTGACGTGATCGGCCTTGCTCGCCACAAACAGCAGCTTGTCGATGCGCGGGGCGAACAGACGGCGCCACCAGTTGCTCTTGCCGTAGGCGAAGCTTTCCATGATGCGGGCGATGGCCTGCTGCATGTCACCAAAGCTCGCGGCACCGGCATTGAGGGGCGCCAGGCAGTCCACCAGCACGATCTGGCGATCAAAGCCTGCAAAGTGCTGCTCATAGAAGCCCTGTACCAGATGCTGCTTGTACTGCTCGAAGCGCTGCTTGAAGGTGGCGTAGAGAGTGCCGTCTTCGGGGGAGTGCGTGGGCATCTCCCACACCCAGGGCACGAATTGCAACAGCGGCGCACCGGCATACTCGCCGGGCAACACGAAACGCCCGGGCTGGATGAGGTGAAGCCCGAGATCCTGCTTGCAGGCGTGCAGATAATCGGTGTAGCGGGCGGCCAGTTCGCTGGCGGCCCGCTCCTCGAAGGCTTGATCTGCCTGCCAGAGCGGCGTCAACCAGCCTGCCGCCAGGGCTTGCAGCTCGGGGCGGCACAGTTGCTCCCGCACCTGCTCGCTCCACTGCTTGTAGTTCAGATCCAGCAGCGGCAAATCCAGCAGCCACTCCCCGGGATAATCCACCAGATCCACATAGAGGGTGGAGATCTCCCCCAGGTGCCGACGCAGCGGATGGCGGGTGCGATAACGGATCTCGAGGCGTACCTCGGCCACCCCCCGGGTCGGCGCGGGCCAGGCGGGCGGATCGCCAAACAGGGCATCGAGGCCCCGTTCATAGGGAAAGGTGGGAATGTGGGCGTTTTGCTGGGGCACCCGGCGAGCACCGAGGATGCGTCCCTGGCGCTGGGCGTCCCAGAGTGGCAGACGACCGTCGATGGCCGCGTGCTCCAGTTGATTGACCAGCGCCGTGATAAACGCGGTCTTGCCACTGCGAGAGAGGCCGGTGACCGCCAGCCGGATGTGGCGATCCCGGGCCCGGTTCACCGCGTCAACGGCCTTGTGCTGGAGCACAGACCAGGAGTGTTCAAGTTTGTTGCGTATCAAGGCGGGTCTTCTTCTCCTTGTGATCACATCAGAGAGACGGCCGCGAGGCAGTATCCTCGCGGCCCGGCACGATTAGAGCTTGCTGAACTCCCGTTGCAGGGTGAACTCCTTGGAGGTCACCAGCTTCTCGATGCGCTGCACCCTGGGCTCCAGTGCATCCAGCTCCTGACCGATGCGGGCAAGGGCCTGATGAGGTGTGACGCCTGCCTGCCAGCTGCGCGCCTTCATCCGCACCTCTGCGAACTCGGCATCTTCCTGGGAGTAGAGGGTGACCGGCTTCTTGTCGAGCAAGAACCAGGCGGCAATATAGGCGGTGAAGGTGATGAAACCGGCGAAGATGAGACCACTGATGGCCAGCAGCCGCACGATCCAGGTCTCCACCCCGAAGTACTCTGCCAGACCGGCACAGACCCCGGCAATCTTGCCCCGCTGGGGATTCCGGTACAGGTTGCGCCCTTCACGACTGACAGTGTTCATACCTTGTGCCTCCAACCGGGGACTTCCGCATCCAGAATCGACGCCAATACGGTTTCGGCCCGCTCCGGCTTTTTGCCACAGTCATGACCTCTCTCATTGAAAACCGTCATACCTTGTTTCTCCAACCAGGAACCTCGGCATCCAGAATCGACTCCAGGGCGCCGACCCGTTCCTGCATCTTCTCGGCACGCACCAGCAAGCCCTGCAGCTGTTCACGCTCACCATCGGCAAGACCGGCGCCAATGCGTCCCTTGGCGCGGTAGTGCAGCACCAGCCAGATGGGGGCCACCACCACCATGAAGACCACCATGGGAACCATCAATACACCCAGCAGATCTGCCATCTGTTACTCTCCCTGTTTCGGTGCCGGATTGTGCTGGCCCAGCTTCTGGCGCATGGCTTCCAGCTCGCGGCTGATCTGGTCGTCCGCTTCCAGCTCGGCAAACTGCTGGGCGAGCGCCTTGTCGGACTGCCCCAGATCGGCGCGGGCTTCCATCTCGTCGATGCGGCGCTCCATGCGCTCGAACTTGCTCACCACGGCCTGACTGTCGCCACGGGCCACCTGGCTTTGCACATTGAGACGGCTGCTGGCGGCTTCGCTGCGAATGGCCATCGCCTTCTGGCGGGCACGGGCGTCTTCCAGCTTGGCTTCCAACTGGCGGATCTCCTCCCCCAGCTTCTCGATGCCGCTGTCCACCGCCTGCTGTTCACGAGACAGGGCGTCGGCAAGCTCCGCCTGCTTGCTCTTCTCGATGAGGGCGGCACGGGCCAGATCTTCGCGCCCCTTGGTCAGGGCCAGCTCGGCCTTGCCCTGCCACTCGGCGACCCGCTCCTGATGGCGGCTCACCTGACGGCCGATCTCTTTTTGATTCGCGAGGAAGCGGGCCAGGTTGGAGCGCTCCTTCACCAGTTCATCTTCCATCTCCTGGATGATCAGACGCACCATCTTCTGGGGATCTTCCGCCTTGTCGAGCAGGGCCGTCAGATTGGAATTGATGATGTCGGCCAGGCGAGAAAAAATGCTCATGATTGTACTCCTGTGATAGGCATCGGGTTGTGTCTCCATTGACAATGGCAACTTGTGTGCCAATCTGGAACAATATTTAACTTGTTGATTTATATGGGCACTCAGAATGCAGTTCAAGTCCCGGGGAAACAAGTGATGATTAAAATAACCAACTTTTGGTAAGATTAACCAGATTTTTCAACTCACAGGGGCAGGGATGACCACGGCCACGGAAAGTCTGTTGGGTGAATCCAACGCATTTCTAGAAATCATCGAGCAGGCATCGCGCCTCGCGCCGCTGCGCAAGCCCGTGCTCATCATCGGCGAGCGTGGGACCGGCAAGGAGCTCATCGCCCACCGCCTACATTATCTCTCGGATCGCTGGGATCAAAGCTTTGTCACCATCAACTGCGCCACCTTGAGCGAGAGCCTGCTGGAGACCGAGCTGTTTGGCCACGAGGCGGGCTCCTTCACTGGCGCCGCCAAGCGCCATCAGGGGCGCTTCGAGCGGGCCGACGGCGGCACCCTGTTCCTCGACGAACTGGCCACCACCAGCGCCCGGGTGCAGGAAAAACTGCTGCGGGTCATCGAGTACGGGGAGTTCGAGCGGGTGGGCGGCGCCAAGCCCCTCAAGGTGGATGTGCGGCTGGTGTGCGCCACCAACGAGGATCTGCCAGCACTGGCGGAAAAAGGACGGTTTCGTCACGACCTGCTGGACCGGCTCGCCTTCGACGTCATCACCCTGCCCCCCCTGCGGGAGCGGCGCGAGGACATCCTGATGCTGGCGGAGCACTTCGCCCACGGCATGACCCGGGAGCTGGGGTATCCGCTCTTTGCCGGCTTCTCGCGCAAGGCGACCCAGCTGCTGCAAGATTACCCCTGGCCGGGCAACGTTCGGGAGCTCAAGAACGTGGTGGAGCGCAGCCTCTATCGCCAGGGCAACCCCCAGCTGCCGCTGGCGGATCTGGTGCTCAATCCCTTTGACTCCCCCTGGCGCCCCCGTGCCCGAGGTGACGCCGCCCCTTCCACGGACGCGCCGACCTCGGCAGAGACGGCCCCGATCCCGACCCTGCCGCTGGATCTCAAAGGGGCGGTAGCGGAGTACGAGATTAATTTACTCAAGCAAGCGATGCAGCAATCCCAGTATAATCAGCGCAAAGCAGCCCAGTTGCTGGCCCTGAGCTATCACCAGTTCCGGGGGATGCTGCGCAAATATCAATTGCTGGACGGGGATGACAACAGTGGCAACCAGGAGGCGGGCTGATGCCTTGCACCGGGTCTGTGCGCGCGGATAACGCGGCGCACGTCACCCCCGACGGGAGCGCCTGCCCGGCCGCCCCCCGCAACGCGCCCGCCCCCTGGCGGGCAACTTTGTCTGAAAACATGGTTCCAACATGAGAATGCTCACCCCCCTGCTGCTTGGTCTCCTGGTCCTGGTCAGCGGCTGTCAGAAACGCGATGAAGCCTCCAAAACCGGGCTCATCTATTGTGCCGAAGGGGCACCCCGAACCTTCAACCCGCAGCTTGCCAATTCGGATGCGACCCTGGATGCCAGTGCCCGTCCCATCTACGATCGCCTGCTCGAGGTCAATGCCAACACCCTCGGCATCGAAGGGGGGCTCGCCACCCGCTGGCAAAGCAGCGAGGACGGCCTCTCCTATACCCTGACCCTGCGCAAGGGAGTGACCTTCCACCGTACCCCCTGGTTCAGCCCGACCCGTCACTTCAATGCCGACGACGTCCTGTTCACCTGGCAGCGTCTGCTGGACGAACACCACCCCTTCCACGCCGTCTCCGGCGGCGAGTACCCCTATTTTTACAGCCTGGGGCTCGGCAACCTCATCAAGCGGGTCTACAAGAAGGGGTCCTATGAGGTGGTGTTCGAGCTGAACCGCCCCGATGCCTCCTTCCTCGCCACCCTGGCCAGCGACTACGCCATCGTGCTCTCCGCCGAGTACGGGGAGCAGATGCTAAAGGCCGGCACCCCGGCGCTGCTGGACAGCCGCCCCATCGGCACCGGCCCCTTCAGCTTCAAGGAGTATCGCCACAACGAGTTCGTGCGATACCTGCGTCACCCCGGCTACTGGGGCGGCGAGGCCAGAATGGAGCAGCTCATCTACGACATCACCCCCAAATCCTCCAAGCGCCTTGCCAAGCTGCTGACCGGCGAGTGCGACGTGATGAGCACCCCCTCTGCCAGCCAGTTGTCGGTGATAGACAAGGACTCCCACCTGGATCTGTCGGTGCAGTCGGGGATGAACGTCGCCTTCCTCGCCCTCAATACCCGCAAGGCCCCGTTCAACAAGGTGCAGGTGCGCCAGGCCCTCGCCAGCGCCATCAATGTGCAGAATCTGCTGCAGGCGGTCTATTTCGAGACCGGCCAGAGCGCTGCCAGCCTGCTGCCGCCCCTCTCCTGGGGTTACAATCCCTCCCTGCCCCAGCGCAAGCCGGATCTCAAGCTCGCTCGCCAGTTGCTCAAGGACGCGGGCTACCCCAACGGCTTCGAGATGCAGGTGCTTGTGCAACCCGGCGCCCGTCCTTACAACCCGGACGGTCTCAAGACGGCGCAACTGATGCGCAGCGATTTCGCCAAGATTGGGGTGAGCCTCAAGATAGTGCAGCAGGCCTGGCCGGTCATCGAGACCCGGCTCGCCCATGGACAATATGACAGCCTGCTCTCGGGCTGGATCGCCGACAACGCGGATCCGGACAACTTCTTCCGCCAGTTGCTGAGCTGCGCCGCCGTCGAGCGGGGCAATAACTACAGCCGCTGGTGCAGCCCGGCGTTTGATCAGCTGCTGGACGATGCGGTGACCACCCCGCAGCTCGCCTTCCGCCTGCGCAACTATTACTATGCCCAGTCCCTGCTCAACGAGCAGTTGCCGCTCATTCCCCTGGCCCATGCCCTGAGAACCCAGGTGAGTCGCAGCGACATTCAGGGGCTGACCCTGATGCCCTTTGGCGGCACCACCTTCAACCAGGCCCATCGGGAGTGACCATGACAGATAACCACTCCATCGTCGGGCCATCGGCGCACCGTCCCCAGGAGGCATGACCATGTTTTTCTATATCCTGCGCCGCATCACCCTGCTGGTGATCACCCTCCTGGTGCTGACTCTGGGGGCCTACCTCCTGGAGTTTCGCCTCATCACCCAGGTGCTGGATTTCTGGCACGGCTATCCTGACTTCCTCCAGCGCATCGCCGCCGGGGATTTCGGGCTCTCCAGCGTCTCCGGCCAGCCGGTCCTCGACGAGATCCGTCACTACTTCCCGGCGACCCTGACCCTCTGCCTCGCCGCCTTCGCCATCTCGCTGCTGGTGGGCATCCCCTTGGGCACCCTCGCGGCCCTCTATCAGGGGCGCAGCCCGGACCTCTCCATCATGGCCGCCGGCCTCGTCGGCTATGCCATCCCGGTCTTCTGGCTGGGGCTGCTGATGGTGATGTTCTTCTCCCTGGATCTTGGCTGGCTCCCCTCTTCTGGCCAGATCAGCCTGCTCTACGACGTGCCCTCCATCACCGGGATCGCCATCGTCGATGTGTTGATGAGCCAGGAGCCCTGGCGGGAGGCGGCCCTGCACGACGCCCTGCGCCATCTGGTACTGCCTTCCCTGGTGCTGGCCGTGGTGCCCACCACCGAGGTGATCCGCCACGTGCGCAGCTCCCTCATCGACGTGATGAAACAGAACTACATCAAGGCCGCCGCCAGTCGCGGACTCTCCCGCCGCCAGATCGTCTGGCGTCACGGACTCAAGAACGCCCTTCCCCCCGTGTTGCCGCTGCTGGGGCTACAACTTGGCAGCGTGCTCACCTCCGCCATGATCACCGAGGTGGTGTTCGACTGGCCCGGCATCGGCCGCTGGCTGGTGAGCAGCATCGCGTTGCAGGACTATGCCGCCATCCGCGGCGCCTTCCTGGTGGTGGCGAGCTTCGTCATCTTCATCAGCGTCAGCACCGATCTGCTGACCACCATCATGTATCCGGCACGGCGTAAAGAACTCTATGCAAGACAAGATTGATTGCGGTCTGTGGTTGAACCACGGCGGCCCATGGGCCACCGGCGCACAGGCGTGCCCATCCCCTTGCGACCAGCACGGGAGCCTGCACCATGCACGATAAATCGAACATCTATCCGGAGCTCAAGATCCTCTCCCCCCTGGAGCAGACCTGGGCCTCCTACCGGCGCAACCCGCTGGCCATGGCGGGGCTCTGGTGCTTCGGGCTGCTGCTGCTGGTGACCCTCATCGGTCCCCTGGTGATCCCCTACGGCATCGACGATCAGCACAGCAACCACCTGCTGCTCGCCCCCTCCTGGGCCAACAGTGGCAACATCGATTACTTCCTGGGAACCGACGATCTGGGGCGCGACATCCTCTCCCGTCTGGTGGCCGGGGCCAGGCTCACCTTCGGCAACGCCCTGCTGGTGGTGCTCATCGCACTGGTCATCGGCTCGGCCATCGGCATCCTCGGCGGCATGAGCAAGGGGGTGAAGTCGAGCGTGCTCCATCACCTGCTCGATACCCTTCTCTCCATCCCGTCCCTGCTGCTGGCCATCATCGTCGTGGCCATCCTGGGGCCGGGTCTGTTCAACACCCTGATCGCCATCACGCTCGCGTTGATACCGCCTTTCATCCGGGCGACCTACAACGCGGTCCACGCCGAGATGCAGAAGGAGTACATCATCGCAAGCCGCCTCGACGGCTCTCCGCCCCAGCGGATCATGCGTCTGGCCATCTTGCCGAACATCGTCGAGACCCTGGTGACCCAGACCACCCGCACCCTCTCCGCCGCCATCCTGGACATCTCTGCGGTAGGCTTCCTCGGTCTCGGGGCCCAGTCTCCCCAGCCGGAGTGGGGTGCCATGCTGGCCGATTCGAGCGATCTTATCTATCTGGCCCCCTGGACGGTGACCCTGCCCGGGATGGCCATCCTGTTCAGCGTGCTGGTGACCAACCTGGTGGGCGAAGGCATTCGCGAAGCACTCAAAGAGGGGAACGACTGATGTTGCCAGCCTTGTTATCTATCCCCGCCCCCGGACGCCCTGAGCGACCCGGCTGCGCCCTGAACGGGAGACATTGCTGATGCCCCTGCTCGACATACGCAACCTCACCATCGAAATCGACACCCCCCAGGGCAAGGTCAAGGCGGTGGACAGAGTCAGCCTGACCCTGAACGAGGGGGAGATCCGCGGGCTGGTGGGGGAATCCGGCTCGGGCAAGAGCCTGGTGGCCAAGGTGATCGTCGGCATCCAGAAGGACAACTGGACGGTGCGCGCCGACCGGATGCGCTTCAACGACATGGACCTGCTGACCATGGCGCCCAAGGAACGACGCCGCATCATGGGGCGGGAGATAGCGATGATCTTCCAGGACCCCATCAGCTGCCTCGACCCCTCCGAGGAGATAGGCACCCAGCTCGAAGAGGCCATCCCCACCAGCGCCTTCACCGGCAAGTTCTGGCAGCGTTTCCAGTGGCGCAAGAAGCGGGCCATCGCCCTGCTGCACCGGGTCGGGGTCAAGGATCACCGCAAGGTGATGCGGGCCTATCCCCACGAGCTGTCGGACGGCATGTGCCAGAAGGTGATGATCGCCATGGCCATCGCCAACCAGCCGCGCCTGCTGGTGGCGGACGAGCCCACCAGCGCCATGGAGTCCACCACCCACTCCCAGATCCTGCGGTTGCTGGACAAGATGAACAAGCTGGGCAATACCACCATCCTCATCATCAGCAACGACATCGCCGCCATCGCGAACCTGACCGACACCCTCAACATCATGTATTGCGGCCAGATGGTGGAAGTGGGGACCCGGGACCAGATCCTGGAATCCCCTCACCACCCCTATACGGATGCCCTGCTCAAGTCCATCCCGGACTTTGACAAGCTGGTGCGCCACAAGTCCCGGCTCGAGACCCTGCCCGGGGTGATACCGCCGCTGCAGCATCTGCCCATCGGCTGCCGCCTCGGCCCACGCTGCCCCTACGCCCAGAAGCAGTGCGTGCAGACGCCGCTGATGAGCAAGGTCAAGGGGCATCAGTTCAGTTGCCACTTCCCGCTCAACATGGAAGAACCGAAGAAATGAACCGGCACCAGACCCTGATCCGGGGCACCTGCCCGCCCCGTCAGCCCCTCTATCCGGCGAGCACACCCAAGGAGACCACGTCGTGACCGAACCTTCCCTGTTGCAGGTCAGGGGCCTGTGCAAGACCTACCAGAACCGCACCGGCCTGTTCAGGCGCCGCGCGGTGGAGGCGATAAAGCCCCTCTCGTTCGATCTCGAGGTGGGCCAGACCCTGGCCATCGTCGGGGAGGCGGGCTCGGGCAAGAGCACCCTGGCCCGCATTCTGGCGGGCATGATTGAACCGAGTGGCGGGGAGATCGCCATCGAGGGGCAACCCATGGTCCACGGCGATTACCAGACACGCTGCAAGCTGCTGCGGATGATCTTCCAGGACCCCAACACCTCCCTTAACCGGAAAATCCGGGTCGGCCAGATCCTGGAGACCCCCCTTCGCCTCAACACGGCCCTGAGCGAGGAGGAGCGCCGGGAGAAGGTGATCCAGACCCTGCGCATGGTGGGCATGCTGCCCGACCACGCCCTCTTCTATCCCCAGATGCTCTCCGCCGGCCAGCAGCAGCGGGTGGGGCTGGCACGGGCGCTCATCCTCAATCCCAAGATAGTGGTGGCGGACGAGGCGCTCTCGACCCTGGATATTTCGGTACGCTCCCAGATCATCAACCTGCTGCTGGAGATGCAGGAGACCATGGGGCTGAGCTATGTGCTGGTGGCCAACGATCTGGGGATCGTCAGCCACATCAGCGACGAGGTGCTGGTGATGCACGAAGGGCGTGTGGTGGAGCGCGGCAAGACCTTGCGGGTCTTCGCCGACCCCCAGCACGACGTCACCCGCCGCCTCATTCAGAACTACAACAACGAATACCGCCGCTGATCCCGCGGCGCGTTTCCCCTTGCGCCAGACATAAAAAAACCCGGCCTGATGTCTCATCAGTCGCCGGGGGATTGCGCTCAAAAAGTGATTGCGTCGCTCGTAGTAGGAACAGGGGAATGGTAGGCAGCCCCCGTCACCTCAACAACTGTCAGATCTGACAGGCAGTCCGCTATGGAACCGGAATTGCGGATCCGGCGAACAGATGAGTTCGGCCTCCAGGCGACCGAAGAAGGCCACCCGCTCGCTGATGTCTTCGTCTGCGAACGTCTGTGCCAGGGCCAGGTAGTCCTGATAGTGACGCGCCTCCGAGCGCAGCAGGGAGACATAGAAGCGGCCAAGCTCCTCGTCCAGATGAGGGGCCAGCCTGGCAAAACGCTCGCAGGATCGCGCTTCGATATAGGCACCGATGATCATCTTGTCCACCACGGCCGCCGGCTCGTAGGTGCGCACATGGGTCAGCAGGCTGCGGGCATAGCGGGAGGCGGTGACGGGACCATAGGGGATGCCCCGTGCGGCCATGATCTCCAGCACCTGCTCGAAGTGGTGCAGCTCCTCCTGGATGAGGCGCACCATGGGGAACAGCAGGGGATTGCGCTCCAGCTCGGCAAACACGCTCCTGTCTGATTCGCCCATGGTGCGCTTGCCGAGGATCTCCGCCTTCTCCGGCAAGGCATCGAGCTCCCGGTAGAAGGTCAGCTTGGGCAGCAGGTGACGCTTCTCCTTGGGCAGGCAGTAGCGGCGCACCAGGCTGTGGGCGGTGAGTGCCGCCTTGTTCTCGCAGTTGGCGTGATCGATAAGCAGGGTCGGCAACTGGGCGGGATCCCGCGCCATTTCCACCCACTCATCCGGGGTCTCGCAATGCAGGAACTGGCGAACGGGGGCTAACAGGTCATCCATCTGAACTCTCATCTGTTGATACGACACGCGGCGCCTGGCGCCGGGGGGCCTATGCTAACGGATCCCGCCCGGCCTGCCCACCGCCATCATGGCTCAGCCCGTCAGACGCCTGAGGGAGTCGCGGCGGATCAGGGTGCCGCTGAAGGCGGGCAGTGCGTCCCGGCTCCCCTCCTCCACCATGGTGATCAGGCGGTTGATGGTCTCCTGGATCATCCCGTTCACCGGCATCTTGACGCTCGACAGCGCGGGAATGACGTAAGGGGCCAGAGGGATGTCGTCAAACCCCACCACCGAGACCTCGTCAGGCACCATCACACCGGCTTCGTGCAGCCGTTTGATGGCCCCGATCGCCATGTCATCGTTGCTGGCCACCAGGGCGCTGAAGCGAGCGCCTCGCGCCAGCAGGGCCGAGACGGCGGCCGCGCCACAGGCGGGGGTCCATTTGCCGGGGGCGATCAAGGTCTCCTGCACGGGGATGCCGTGCCGGATCAGCGCCTGCCGGTAACCGGCCAGGCGCTCGGCGCCGGTGGGGGAATCCGCAGAGCCTGCAATGAAGGCGATCTCCCTGTGCCCCATGGCCACCAGCTTGTCCACCACCGCCTCCGCCGCCGCCTGCTGATCCGCATAGACGCAGTGGGCCGGATGGCGGCTCAGACGCCGGTTGAGCACCATGATGGGCTGCTCATGCTGCTCGATGATCTCGTCCATCTCCTCCACCCCAAGAAAACGTGGATAGATGATGACGCCATCGCAACGGGAATCGAGCAGATACTGGATGGCCTGGCGCTCCTCGTCGGCGCTGTGCTTGCCGTCCGCCAGTATGAGCTGGCGCCCGCGATCCTCGGTCATCCGCGCCACCTGGGAGAGCAGCTCGCCGAAGTAGACGCCGTGGTAGAGGGTGTTGGTGACCACCAGTCCCAGGGTCCGGGTGTGCCTGGTCGCCAGCTGCCTCGCCACCAGGTTGGGGCGATAGCCGCACTCCTCGATGGCCTGCTGCACCCGGTCCCGGGTCTCCTGGCTGGTGTAACCATTGCCCGACAACACCCGGGAGACCGTCGCCTTCGACACCCCTGCCCGCCTTGCCACCTCCAGCATCGTCGTCATTGTGTTCTCCCTTGCTCGTAACGGGGCGCAGTGTACTGCACCGCCCCCGGCTTGTCGTCGCACGAATGGTGTGCTGGCCCGGGTTCAGTGATCCCATTCACGGATCCGGACGCTCGCTGCACAAGGTGCTTGTCTCCCGCGCTCAGGCCGCGCACTCTATGTGGAACCGGTTCCACATTCAGTTTCATGCGCGTTCCCGCCCTTCGCGGCGGCGGGGGCGAGCAGGCCCACTTGGTGAAAAGGATCTACCTCGATGTCAAAAAACTATGCGGCTCTGGCCGGTACCGTCATCACCGCACTCGGCGGCGCCGACAACGTCGTCGCCGTGACCCACTGCATGACGCGGCTGCGCTTTGTGCTCGGCGATCCCGCCCGGGTCAATGGCCCTGCCCTCAAGGCGATCACGGGCGTGCTCGGGGTGGTGCAGGCGGATAACCAGTGTCAGGTGATCATCGGCAACACCGTCTCCCACGCCTATCGCGAGGTGCTGGCCCTGCTGCCCCAGGGCGGCGGGCAGACTCCGCTTCCGGAAGCTTCCGCTGGCTGGAGCCTGCGCCGCATGGGCGCCGCCATCCTCGACGCCCTGATCGGCACCATGTCCCCCCTCATCCCGGCCATCATCGGCGGCTCCATGCTCAAGCTGCTGGCCATGGTGCTGGAGATGACCGGCGTGCTGGAGAAAGGCTCCTCGACCCTCACCATCCTCACGGTGGCCGGGGATGGGGCCTTCTTCTTCCTGCCCTTGATGGTGGCCGCCTCCGCCGCCGTCAAGTTCAAGACCAACATGTCCCTGGCCATCGCCATCGCAGGCGTGCTGGTGCACCCCAGCTTCATCGAGTTGATGGCCAGAGCCGCCGAAGGGGAGCAGGTGACCTTCGCCCTGGTCCCGGTGACCGCGGTCAAATACACCTACACCGTCATTCCGGCCCTGGTGATGACCTGGTGCCTCTCCTACATCGAGGGCTGGGTCGACCGCATCACTCCGGCGGTCACCAAGAACTTCCTCAAACCCATGCTGATCGTGCTGATCGCGGCGCCGCTGGCCATCCTCTTCATCGGCCCCGTCGGCATCTGGATTGGCACCGCCATCTCCGGCCTGGTCTACACGGTCCACGACTACCTGGGCTGGCTGTCGGTGGCCATCATGGGGGCGCTCTGGCCCCTGCTGGTGATGACCGGCATGCACCGCGTCTTCACCCCGACCATCATCCAGACCATCGCCGAGACCGGCAAGGAAGGCATGGTCATGCCCTCCGAAATCGGCGCCAATCTCTCTCTTGGCGGCTCGTCCCTGGCGGTGGCCTGGCGCACCCGTAACCCGGAACTGCGCCAGACGGCGCTCGCGGCGGCCGCCTCCGCCATCATGGCGGGGATCTCCGAACCCGCGCTCTACGGTGTGGCCCTGCGCCTCAAGCGTCCGCTCATCGCGAGCCTCATCAGCGGCTTTGTCTGCGGTGCCGTCGCCGGCATGGCGGGGCTCGCCAGCCACTCCATGGCCGCCCCCGGGCTCTTTACCAGCGTGCAGTTCTTCGATCCGGCCAACCCCATGACCATCGCCTGGGTGTTCGGCGTGATGGCCCTCTCGGTGGTGCTCTCCTTCGTGCTGACCCTGGTGATGGGGTTCGAGGACATCCCGGTCGAGAGCCCGGCCCCCCGCGCCGAGCCCGTGCGACCCGTCGCCACCAGCCAGGCGCAGGCCGGGCTGTGACACCCCATTCAGACATGACAAGAGGTAACCAATGTCGTTAACAAGATTTCCCGAGGGCTTTCTCTGGGGCGGTGCCCTGGCCGCCAATCAGGCGGAGGGCGGCTATCTCGAGGGGGGCAAGGGGCTGACCACGGTGGACATGATCCCCCATGGTCCGCGCCGCATGGCGGTCAAACTCGGCCAGGAGAAGCGCATCACCCTGCAAGATGACGAGTTCTACCCAAGCCACGGGGCCATCGATTTCTATCACCGCTATCGGGAGGACATCGCCCTGATGGCCGAGATGGGCTTCACCGTGTTTCGCACCTCCATCGCCTGGGCCCGTCTCTACCCCAGGGGGGACGAGCGCGAGCCCAATGCCGAGGGCATCGCCTTCTACCGCGCGGTGTTCGAGGAGTGCAGAAAGTACAACATCGAGCCCCTGGTGACCCTGTGCCACTTCGATGTGCCCATGCACCTGGTGACCGAGTACGGCTCCTGGCGCAACCGCCAGATGGTGGAGTTTTTCACCCGCTACGCCCGCACCTGCTTCGAGCAGTTCGACGGCCTGGTGAAGCACTGGCTCACCTTCAACGAGATCAACATCCTGCTGCACAGCCCCTTCTCCGGGGCGGGGCTGGTGTTCGAGCAAGGGGAGCACCAGGATCAGGTGAAGTATCAGGCCGCCCACCACGAGCTGGTGGCCAGCGCCCTGGCGACCCGGATCGCCCACGAGGTGAACCCGGCCAATCAGGTGGGCTGCATGCTGGCGGGGGGCAACTTCTACCCCTACTCCTGCAAGCCCGCCGACGTCTGGACCGCCCTCCAGAAAGATCGGGAGAACCTCCTCTTCATCGACGTGCAGGCCAGGGGCGCCTATCCGGCCTATGCGCAGAGGGTGTTTCGTGACAAGGGGGTCACCCTGGTGAAGGGGCCGCAAGATGACGAGATCCTCAGGCACACCGTGGATTTCGTCTCCTTCAGCTACTACGCCTCCCGCTGCGCCGCCGCCGACATGAATGCGGGCAACACCAGCGAGGCCAACGTGGTCAAGTCCCTGCGCAATCCCCACATCGAGGTGAGCGAGTGGGGCTGGGGCATCGACCCCCTGGGCCTTCGCATCACCCTCAACACCTTGCACGATCGCTACCAGAAGCCCCTCTTCCTGGTGGAAAACGGCCTGGGTGCGGTGGACGAAGTGAACGAGCTAGGGGAGATAGAGGACGACTACCGCATCGCCTACCTGCGCGCCCACATCGAGGCCATGAGGGACGCCATCGAGGACGGCGTGCCCCTGATGGGGTACACCAGCTGGGGCTGCATCGATCTCGTCTCCGCCTCCACCGGCGAGATGAGCAAGCGCTATGGCTTCGTCCACGTGGACCGGGACGACGCCGGCCATGGCACCCTGGCCCGCCGGCGCAAGAAGTCGTTCTGGTGGTACAAGAAGGTGATCGCGAGCAACGGGGAGGATCTGGCCTGAGCCCCCCTCAGTTTCGCCGCAAGGCGCATCCATGCAACAGGGGGGCCGAGGCCCCCCTGTTGTTCATCACGCTGGCAATCTGAAAACGTTTAACTGCCTTCGTTGAAGATCTCGAGGTTGCTGGTCCCTTCCTGCCACTCGCGCACCGCCTTGTTGTCGTCGCTGCGCAGGGCATTGAGGTGGTCCAGATAACCCTGATCCACGTCGGAGGTGACGTAGTGACCGTTGAAGACCGAGGTCTCGAAGTGGCGCAGCTCGGGGTTGATCTCCCGCACCGCCTCTTCCAGATCTTCCAGATCCTGGAAGATCAGGCCGTCAGCACCAATAAGCTTGCACACCTCTTCCACTTCACGGCCATGGGCAATGAGCTCGTTGGCGGTGGGCATGTCGATGCCGTAGACGTTGGGGAAGCGAATTTCCGGCGCGGCCGAGGCGAAGTAGACCTTGGCGGCCCCCGCTTCACGGGCCATCTGGATGATCTGCTCGGAGGTGGTGCCCCGCACGATGGAGTCGTCCACCAGCAACACCTTCTTGCCCTTGAATTCGGAGCTGATGGCGTTGAGCTTGCGGCGCACCGACTTCTTGCGCTGGGTCTGGCCCGGCATGATGAAGGTACGGCCGATGTAGCGGTTCTTCACGAAGCCCTGACGGTACGGAAGGCCCAGGGTGTGGGCGATTTCCAGCGCCACGTCGCAGGAGGTCTCGGGGATGGGGATGACCACGTCCACGTCGAGATCGTCCCACTCCCGTGCGATCTTCTGGCCCAGCTTGCGACCCATGTTGAGGCGGGCGGCATAGACGGAGACCTTGTCGATGAAGGAGTCGGGGCGGGCGAAGTAGACGTATTCGAAGATGCAGGGGTTCATCTGCGGGTTCTCCGCACACTGCTCGGAGAAGAGCTGGCCCTGCTCGGTGATGTAGATGGCCTCGCCCGGGGCGACGTCACGCACCGTCTCGAAGCCGATGGCGTCGAGGGCCACGCTCTCGGAGGCGAGCATATACTCCACCTGCCCCTGCTCGTCGACCCGGCGACCCAGGATCAGCGGGCGAATACCGTTGGGATCGCGGAAACCGATGAGGCCGTGACCGATCACCAGAGAGACCACGGCATAGGCGCCGCGGATCTGCTGGTGCACTTTGCGCACCGCCGAGAAGATATCTTCCGGGCGCAGCGCCATCTTGTCGCACAAGTCCAGCTCGTGGGCCAGCACGTTCAACAGCACTTCGGAGTCCGAGGTGGTGTTGATGTGGCGGCGGGCCACCTTGAACTGCTGCTCCTTGAGCTCCTTGGCGTTGGTGAGGTTGCCGTTGTGGGCCAGCACCATGCCGTAGGGGGAGTTCACGTAAAACGGCTGTGCCTCTGCCGCGCTGGAGCTGCCTGCGGTGGGATAACGGACGTGTCCGATGCCGATATTCCCTTTCAGGCGCTGCATGTGGCGCACTTCAAACACATCCTTCACCAGACCGTTGGCCTTGCGTTGCCGGAAGTTTCCACTGTCAATGGTCACGATCCCGGCGGCATCCTGTCCCCTGTGCTGCAACACCGTCAAGGCGTCGTAGAGGGCCTGATTGACGGGGGTGGTGCCAACTATACCGACAATACCGCACATGTCTTTGCTACCTCGAAGTCACTGTACCTGTTGAAGAAAACTGGACGAGTTCATCATGAACCCGAAAAACCACTGGATCACCGGCTTGAACTCCGGCACCAGCCTGGACGCCACCCACCAGTCGCTCTGGGAGAGGCTGGTGAAGGTATCCATGAAAAACAGCAGGGCGCTGACGATCAGCACCCCGCGAATGGCGCCAAAACAGACCCCGAGCACCCTGTCTGTGCCGGAAAGCCCGGTCTTTTCCACCAGCAGGCCCACCACGTAGTTCACCACGCTCCCCAGGATCAGGGTCGCCACGAACAGGGCGGCGATGGCCAGACCGTTGCGCACCATGGCATCGGAGAAAGAGGTGAAATAGACGGCGAGATCGGGATAGAAATGGCTGGCAATGAAAAAGGCGACGAACCAGGTGACCAGAGACATGGCCTCCTTGAGAAAGCCGCGCACCAGGCTGATGAGGGCGGAGAAACCGACGATGCCGATGATGGCGTAATCAATCCAGACCATAGAAAAAGATGTCCTGCGAAATTGCGGCGCAGTCTAACAAAAACGATTGCGCAATGCTTGATAAAATTGTGTTACAGGCCCGAAGGGAGCTATCCCTTCCCCTTGCGGCGGGTTTCCCGGGCCCAGAATGCACAACGCCATGGCATGCCATGGCGTTGTCGTCTGCAACGAGCGCTTACCCGATGTGGGTCAGGCCGCCCATGTAGGATTGCAGCGCAGCCGGGATGGCGATGCGGCCATCTGCCTGCTGGTAGTTCTCGAGCACGGCCACCAGGGTACGACCCACCGCCAGACCGGAACCATTCAGGGTGTGAATGAGCTGCGGCTTGCCGTCGATGCGCACGCGAGCCTGCATGCGGCGCGCCTGGAAGTCGGTGCAGTTGGAAACGGAGGAGATCTCGCGATAGGTGTTCTGGGCCGGCAGCCACACTTCCAGATCGTAGGTCTTGGCGGCGCAGAAGCCCATGTCACCGGTGGAAAGCGCCATCACGCGATACGGCAGCTCCAGCAGTTGCAGCACCTTCTCGGCGTGACCCACCATCTCTTCCAGGGCATCCCAGGATTTTTCCGGGTGCACCAGTTGCACCATCTCGACCTTGTCGAACTGGTGCATACGGATGAGGCCACGGGTATCACGACCGTAGGAGCCGGCTTCGGAGCGGAAACAGGGGCTGTGGGCGGTCATCTTGATGGGCAGCTCCTGCTCGTCGAAGATCTCGTCACGGGCCATGTTGGTGAGCGGCACTTCGGAGGTCGGGATGAGGGAGAACTTGCGCACCTTGCCTTCGTCTTCCCCTTCCCCTTCGATGCCGGTATTGAAGAGATCCTGGGAGAACTTGGGCAGCTGGCCGGTGCCGTACAGGCTGTCCGGGTTGACCAGATAGGGCACGTAGCACTCGGTGTAGCCGTGCTGCAGGGTGTGCAGGTCCAGCATGAACTGGGCCAGGGCGCGGTGCAGACGGGCAATCTGGCCCTTCATCACCACGAAACGGGCACCGGAGAGCTTGACGCCGTTCTTGAAGTCGACCCCCTTGGCCGCCTCACCCAGATCGATGTGATCGCGCACCGGGAAATCGAACTCACGCGGGGTACCCCAGCGGCGGACCTCCACGTTGTCGTTCTCGTCACGGCCCACCGGGGTGGTCTCGCTCGGCAGGTTGGGGATGGCGTCGGCGATCCCCTTGAGCTGGGCCAGCAGGGCCTCCAGCTCGACCTTGCTGGTCTCGAGCTCGTCGTTGATCTTGGTCACCTCGGCCTTGAGGGGGGCAACATCTTCACCACGACGGGCAGCCTCACCGATGGACTTGGAGCGGGCGTTGCGCTCGGCCTGCAGCTCCTGGGTGCGGGACTGCAGATCCTTGCGTTTCTCTTCCAGAACATTGACCGCCGCTACGTCCAGAACGTAGCCACGTGTCGCCAGACGAGCGGCAGCTTCGGTGATGTCGCTGCGCAGATATTTGGGATCCAGCATGGTTTACCTACTTTTTTTAATGGGATCTGGGCCCGGGTCATCGTGACCGGGTTGGGAAACAGATCCGGAAGTTAACATCGGTTGGCGCACCCCTTTGCCTTCGGAATCGGGCCTTCGAAATCAAGAAGATGGTGCAAGGCCAAGACAACCGGGGTCAGACGGGCAGTGTAGCAGACCGCCCCCCCGCCCGAACAGGGACTATTGCGCCCGTTTTTGCCGGGCCCCCCTCTCCTGATAGCCTTGCCGTGCGCTTTCCGGGCGAGGGGCTTGAAGGTCTTTCCTATCGCTTGCGCGGGCTCTGCTTGTCCAGCTCGTGCAGATAGTCGAGCTTCTGGGCTATCTGCTTCTCAAGCCCCCGCTCGGTGGGCTGATAGTACTGCTTGCCGGCAAGCTCCGGGGGGAAGTACTGCTCGCCGGCGGCATAGGCCCCCGGCTCGTCGTGGGCGTAGCGATACTCGGCGCCGTAGCCCAGCTCGCTCATGAGCTTGGTAGGGGCATTGCGAAGGTGCGGTGGCACCTCGAAGTCCGGCAGGTTCTTGGCGTCGTGAAGCGCCGCCTTCCAGGCGGTGTAGACCGCATTGCTCTTGGGGGCGCAGGCGAGGTAGACGATGGCCTGGGCGATGGCCCGCTCCCCTTCCGCCGGGCCGATGCGATGGAAGCAGTCCCAGGCCGAGAGCGCCACCTGCATGGCACGGGGATCGGCGTTGCCCACGTCTTCCGAGGCAATGGCCAGCAAGCGGCGGGCGATGTAGAGGGGATCGCAGCCGGCGCTCACCATGCGGGCATACCAGTAGAGGGCCGCATCCGGCGCCGAGCCGCGAATGGACTTGTGCACCGCCGAGATGAGGTCGTAGAAGTGATCGCCGCCCTTGTCAAAGCGCGCCACGTGCTCCCCCACCACGGCGGCGAGCAGGGTACTGTCGATCACCCGCGCCCCTGAGCTGTCGGCCTCGGCCATGTCGGCCAGGAGCTCCAGGTAGTTCAGAGACTTGCGCCCGTCCCCGTCCACGGCTTTCGCCAGCGCCTCCTTGGCCCCGGGGGCAAAGCGCAGGCTAGGGTCATTGAGCCCGCGCGGGTCCTGCATCGCCTGATCGATCATGGCGAGGATATCCTGCTCCTCCAGCCTCTTGAGCAGATAGACCCGGGCCCGGGAGAGCAGCGCGTTGTTGAGCTCGAACGAGGGGTTCTCGGTGGTGGCGCCGATGAAGGTGATGGTGCCGTCTTCGATGTGGGGCAGGAAGACATCCTGCTGGCTCTTGTTGAAGCGGTGGACTTCATCCACGAACAGGATGGTGCGCACCCCGCGCCAGCCGTTCTCCTTCGCCTTGTCGAGGGCCGCGCGGATCTCCTTGATGCCGGAGGTGACCGCCGAGAGCCGCTCCACCTCCGCCTGGCAGTAGTGGGCAACCAGTTCTGCCAGTGTGGTCTTGCCGGTGCCGGGGGGCCCCCAGAGGATCATGGAGTGGCAGTGCCCCGCCAGGATCGCTTTTCGCAGGGGCTTGTCCGGCCCCAGGATATGCTGCTGGCCGATGTACTGCTCGAGGGTTTGCGGCCGCATCCGGGCCGCAAGCGGACGAAAGTCCGAGGAGAAATCCAGGGATAAATTGCTCATCTGCATTGACCTTGCAGCTGACCGGTCGTCCATGACGCCCGGTCAGACGATAACGCCGGTAACGGCTGGCTCATCAGCGCTGGTCGTCCAGCTCGACCCCCTTCGGGATCTTGAAGACAAATTCGTTGCCCTTGAGCACCGGCTTGCGATCAAAACCACTTAAGACGAACTCGCTCCACTGCCCTTGCGCCTCTTTCACGTCGAAGCGACTGATGTTGTTCTGACGGTCGAAGGTGATGCGAAAGGAGGCGATCAGCTCGTCCTTGTTGCGGCTGGTGACGGTATAGACATCCCCTTCCTGGGTCACGTCATAATTCTTCCAGAGGCTGTTGTCGTTGCCCGCGATGAGCACGAAGGGGGTGTTGAGCACCGCATCCTTCATCTTGAGGGCGGTGACCTGCTCGACGAAGGGATCGTACACCCACACATCCTTGCCATCGGCCACGATCAGACTCTCGTCCGGGGAGGTAGTGTGCCAGTTGAAGCGGTTGGGTCGCTGCACCAGCAGGGAGCCGCTCGCCTTTTGCAGCTCCTTGCCCTTGCTGTCATAGACGGTCTGGGCAAACGTCGCGGAGAAGACATTGACGGAGGAGAGCTTCTCCTTGAGATCACTGGCCGCATCGGCCCATACCTGGCTGCTGGCGACCAGCAGAATGGAACCCATCAACAGTTGTTTTTTCATCAGGCTCTTCATAGGGAGGTTCTCGATAAAAGGCCACGCCCGCAGAGGGCATGGCCAGAATGATACAGGAGTTAGGCTTAGTCACGAACCGGCGGCGGTGCCAGCACGTCGCGCTGGCCGTTGCCGCCCGGGGCGCTGACGATGCCCTGGTTTTCCATCTGCTCGATGAGACGGGCCGCCCGGTTGTAACCGATCTTGAACTTGCGCTGGACGCTGGAGGTGGAGCCACGGCGGGATTCCACCACGAAGGCCACCGCCTCGTCGAACAGGGGATCGAGCTCTTCATCGCCGCCCCCGCCGAAGTCGCCACCGCCGCCCTCGCCGTCCGACTCGCCGGAGAGGATCTCGTCGATGTAATCCGGCTCGCCACGCAGTTTCCAGTCCGCCACCACCTTGTGTACCTCGTGGTCATCGACGAAGGCACCGTGGACACGGGTGGGGTTGGAGGTGCCGGCAGGCATGTAGAGCATGTCACCCATGCCGAGCAGGGATTCGGCGCCCCCCTGGTCCAGGATGGTGCGCGAATCGATCTTGCTCGACACCTGGAAGGAGATA
Source organism: Aeromonas sp. PS2Canimalfood6 (assembly GCF_048276795.1). Lineage (NCBI taxonomy): Bacteria > Pseudomonadati > Pseudomonadota > Gammaproteobacteria > Aeromonadales > Aeromonadaceae > Aeromonas > Aeromonas sp. PS2Canimalfood6. The sequence goes on along the minus strand of NZ_JBLUXC010000007.1, from coordinate 80,533 downwards.
CGGGTCGGGATGTTGGCCTTGATGAGACCGGTAATGACATCCACCGACGGACGCTGGGTCGCGAGGATAAGGTGAATACCGGCCGCCCGCGCCTTCTGGGCGATACGGGCGATAAGCTCCTCCACCTTCTTGCCGACGATCATCATCATGTCGGCGAACTCGTCCACCACCACCACGATGTGGGGCAGTTTTTCCAGCTCCGGCGGCATCTGATCCATGGAGTCGCCCGGACGCCACAGGGGATCGACCAGGGGATCCCCCGCCTCGATGGCGGCCAGCACCTTGTCGTTGTACCCCTTGAGGTTGCGCACCCCGACCGCGGACATCAGCTTGTAACGACGCTCCATCTCGCCTACACACCAGCGCAGGGCGTTGGCGGCATCCTTCATGTCGGTGACCACCTCGGTCAGCAGATGCGGAATGCCTTCATAGACCGAGAGCTCCAGCATCTTGGGGTCGATCATGATGAAACGCAGATCCTCGGGGGAGGATTTGTAGAGCATGGAGATGATCATGGTGTTCACCCCCACCGACTTGCCCGAGCCCGTGGTACCGGCCACCAGCAGGTGGGGCATCTTGGCGAGGTTCACCACCACGGGTTCCCCCGCGATGTCCTGACCCAGCCCCATGGTGAGCGGATTGCGACTGGCCGCGAACGCCTCGCAGTCGAGGGTTTCCCGCAGGTAGACGGTCTGGCGTACCCGGTTGGGCAGCTCGATCCCGACGAACGTCTTGCCCGGGATCACTTCCACCACCCGCACGCTGCTGGCAGAGAGAGAACGGGCGAGATCCCGGGAAAGATTGGTGATCTTGCTCGCCTTCATGCCCGGCGCCAGGTCCAGCTCGAAGCGGGTAATGACGGGACCGGGATAGACGCCCACCACCTTGGCCTGCACGTTGTAATCGGCGAGCTTCGCCTCCACCAGCCGGCCCATGCGCTCCAGCTCGTCCTTGCTCATCATCTGGGTCTTGGCGGGCGGCCTGTCCAGCAGATCGATGCTCGGCAAAGGGGCCAGACCGGGCTGGGGACGTCGCTTGGCTTTCACCGGAGCAGCGGCAACGGGAGCATCGGGTTCGTCATCCCCCTCCGCCCAGGGCAAGTCGAGGTCATCTTCTTCCTGGCGCACGGCGGGACGCGGACGGCCATTGGCCACGCGCTTGCCCTTGGCGGCAGGCGCCGGAGCCTCGTCCTCTTCGTCGTCAAACTGCGGATCGAACTGGAAGGTGTCTTCGTCAAGCTCCGGCAGCCATTCGTCAGCTTTTGTCTTTTGAGCGCGATTCTTCGCCTTGGGGTTGCGTGTCCAGCTGCCGTGGGGGTCTTCGTCATCCTCTTCCTGATCGAAGCTGCCCACGCCCCCTTCCAGCAGGGGATCCGGCCCCTCATAGCGGGGCTGGCGCCAGCCACCGGTGAGCCAGCGGCCCAGGGTGGTGGGGAAATGGTAGATGGCGCTGACTGAGCCGGTGCAGGCGGCACCGATGCGCTCGACGATGGTGAGCCAGGACCAGCCGGTAAAGAGGGTGATGCCGGTCGCCACGAAGCAGAGCAGCATCAGGTTGGCCCCCACGCCGCCAAAGAGCGGCACCACGGCTGAGGCGATCACATCCCCCACCAGGCCGCCGGCGGAAAAGTTCTGCAAGTCGTTGAAGTTCATGCTGGCGATGGCGGACATGCCAAGCACCGTCAGCACGAAGCCGATGATCCGTACCGACAGGGTGAGGTAGTCCACTTCCAGCAGCTTGCTCGGGCGCCAGAACAGGCTCCAGCCAAGCAGCACTACCAGGGGGGGCACCAGATAGGAGAAGGCCCCGAAGGTAAACATGGTGATGTCGGCGAGCCAGGCACCGGCGCTGCCCGCGAGGTTTTTCACCTCCCCTTGCCAGGAGGTTTGCGACCAGCCGGGATCGGCGGGATGGTAGGTCAGCAGGGCAAGCAAAAGATAGGCAGCCATCAGGGTGATGGCGATCAAGACGGCCTCGAAGATCCGTTGTGTACCTGATAAAGGAGTAAACAGCTTTTTATCGGCCAAACTCCGGCTCCTTTGTGAAAACATGAATGCGGGGATAGGGGGCCTAGTATCCCTGAAAAGCCCACCGATTGTCAGCCAGTGCCTGAGGGCGGGCCTGAAACTCTCTATAAGAAGAAACGAGCGGACCGGCCGCTCGTTTCTGACTATCGTGACTCGTCATGGAACTTGCAAGTCACAGCACAACCCCGCTTATCGGGTGCTGATCACCAGACGACTGCTCTGTTTGACCTCTTCCATCACCACGTAGGTGCGGGTGTCGTTGACGCCCGGCAGACGCAGCAGGGTTTCACCCAGCAGGCGGCGGTAAGCGGACATGTCGCTGACGCGGGTCTTGAGCAGATAGTCGAAATCACCGGACACCAGATGGCACTCCTGGATCTCTTCGAGCACCTGAACAGCCTTGTTGAACTGCTCGAACACATCGGGGGCGCCACGATTGAGGGTAATTTCCACGAACACCAGCAGAGACGCGTCCAGATAATGAGGGTTCAGAATGGCGGCATATCCTTCGATATACCCTTGTCGCTCCAGGCGACGAACCCGTTCCAGACACGGTGTGGGACTCAGGCCAACTCGTTTGGACAACTCAACGTTCGAAATCCTGCCATCCTTTTGCAGTTCATTCAGAATGTTGCGGTCAATCCTGTCCAAATCCTTTAGCCGACTCTTAGCTTCCATCATTTAATTCCATCCTTTGGCTATTTTTTGGTAAGAATCACCAGTCATTTTATAATAATGGTCACAAATCCTGTCAATACCTGAATATACTAGGCGCAAATGTCGCTTAACATCTAGGCAACATAAACCACCAATCGATAGACGAGGGATAGCATGATTATCGGTGTACCTAAGGAAATAAAAAACCATGAATATCGCGTAGGCATGGTTCCGGCCAGTGTACGTGAACTGACAGCACGAAACCATACTGTTTTCGTCCAAAGCGGCGCAGGAAATGGCATTGGGTTCAGTGACGCAGATTATCTGGCTGCCGGAGCCGAGATCCTGGCCTCCGCTGCCGAAGTTTTCGCCAAGGCGGAGATGATCGTCAAGGTCAAGGAACCCCAGGCAGTGGAACGGGCCATGCTGCGTCCCGGCCAGACCCTCTTTACCTATCTGCATCTGGCGCCGGACCTGGCCCAGACCCAGGATCTCATCGACAGTGGTGCCGTCTGCATCGCCTATGAAACCGTCACGGACGGTCGTGGCGGTCTGCCCCTGCTGGCCCCCATGTCGGAAGTGGCCGGACGCATGTCTATTCAGGCCGGTGCCCAGGCACTGGAGAAATCCCGTGGCGGCAGCGGCGTGCTGCTCGGCGGTGTGCCCGGTGTGGAACCGGCCAAGGTGGTGATCATCGGTGGTGGTGTGGTGGGCTCCAACGCAGCCCGCATGGCCGTCGGCCTGCGTGCCGACGTCACCATCCTCGACAACAACGTCGATACCCTGCGCCGTCTCGACAGCGAGTTCCAAGGGGCTGCCAAGGTGGTCTACTCCAACCGCGAGACCCTGGAGCGCCATCTGCTGGCGGCAGACCTGGTCATCGGCGGCGTGCTGGTGCCTGGCGCCACTGCGCCAAAACTTGTCAGCCGTGACCACATTGCTCGCATGAAACCCGGTGCGGCCATCGTGGACGTGGCCATCGATCAGGGCGGCTGTGTCGAGACCTCCCATGCCACCACCCATGAAGATCCCACCTTCATCGTCGACGAGGTGGTGCACTACTGCGTGGCCAACATGCCGGGTGCCGTGGCACGGACCTCCACCGTGGCCCTGAACAACGCCACCCTCCCCTTCATCATCAAGCTGGCCGAACAGGGCTATCGCAACGCACTGCTCGCCGATCCCCACCTGTTGCACGGCCTGAACGTGATGGCGGGCAAAATCACCTGCAAGGAGGTTGCCGTGGCCCACAACCTGGCTTACACGGATCCCCTGACCCTGCTGAACTGATCGCGTCCCTGCAAAGGGAGGTAGATGAGTGAAAATCCGCCCGCGATGGGCGGTTTTTTTTGGCCTGCCATCCCCGGCTCACCCCTCTTGTTGGCGATTGCCCCAATCGATGCGCTGGCCTTTGACCACGGATCACGAATTACCTACAATCGCGCAAACTCATCACGTCTCGGAAATCACATCATGAGCCAAGTCACTCACAGCAAACTGCTGATCCTGGGATCCGGTCCGGCAGGTTACACTGCGGCCGTCTATGCCGCTCGCGCCAACCTAAATCCCCTGCTCATCACCGGCATGCAGCAAGGTGGTCAGCTGACCACCACCACCGAAGTGGAAAACTGGCCAGGGGACGCGGAAGGGCTGACCGGCCCGGCCCTGATGGAGCGCATGAAAGAACATGCAGAGAAGTTCGATACCCGCATCCTCTTTGATCACATCAATGAAGTGACGCTGACCGAGCGTCCCTTCCGCCTCAAGGGCGACAACGGGGAATACACCTGCGATGCGCTGATCCTCGCCACCGGCGCCTCCGCCAAATACCTGGGTCTGCCCTCAGAAGAGGCCTTCAAGGGCCGCGGCGTCTCCGCCTGCGCCACCTGTGACGGCTTCTTCTACCGCAATCAGGAAGTGGCCGTGGTCGGCGGCGGCAACACCGCCGTGGAAGAGGCACTCTATCTGGCCAACATCGCCAAGAAGGTGCACCTCATCCATCGCCGCGACGAGTTCCGCGCCGAGAAGATCCTGATCAAGCGCCTCAACGACAAGGTCGAGAGCGGCAATATCGTCCTGCACACCCATCAGACCCTGGACGAAGTACTGGGTGACGACATGGGCGTCACCGGCGTGCGCCTGCGCAGCACCCGGGATGACACCACCTCCGAGCTGCCGCTGATGGGGGTCTTCATCGCCATCGGTCACCAGCCCAACACCCAGATCTTCGAAGGGCAGCTGGCGATGGAAAACGGCTATCTGAAAGTGCGTGGCGGACTGGAAGGGTTCGCAACCCAGACCAGCATCCCGGGCGTGTTCGCCGCCGGCGACGTGGCCGACCACGTCTACCGCCAGGCGATCACCTCCGCGGGAACCGGCTGCATGGCCGCCCTCGATGCAGAGCGATATCTGGACGCACAATAATCGGAAGGATATAAAGGGCATGCCAGTTGGCATGCCCTTTTTTATTGCAAGGAGCAGGATGAAACGAAAAATAATGATAGTGGAAGACAGCCTGACGGTACGCCGCATGCTGACCCAGGCCATTGCGCAGCAGACCGGGCTGGAAATCGACGCGTTCGATACCCTTGAAGGGGCTCGCGATTGCCATGGGGAAGATTATGTGGTCGCCCTGGTGGATCTCACCCTGCCGGACGCCCCCGGCGGAGAGGCTGTCAACGTGCTGAGGGAGCGTGGGCTGCCGGTGGTGATCCTGACGGCCGACATCAGCGAAGAGAAGCGGGAAGCCTGGCTGGAAGCCGGGGTGCTGGACTATGTGATGAAGGATTCACGTCACTCCCTGCAATATGCCGTCGGTCTGGTGCACCGCCTCTACCTCAACCAGGCCATCGAAGTCTTGGTGGTCGACGATTCACGCACCTCCCGTCACCGCACCGCGGCCCAGTTGCGCAAGCAGTTGTTGCAGGTGCACGAGGCCAATTCAGCCCGCGATGCGCTGGCGCAGCTCGAGCAGCACCCCGCCATTCGCCTGATGCTGGTGGACTACTACATGCCGGAGATCGACGGCATCAGCCTGGTGCGAATGCTGCGCGAGCGCTACAGCAAGCAGCAGCTCGCCATCATCGGCATCTCGGTATCGGACAAACACGGCCTCTCGGCACGCTACCTCAAGCAAGGGGCGAATGATTTTCTCAATCAGCCCTTTGAACCCGAGGAGCTGCAGTGCCGGGTCAGCCACAACCTGGAGGCCCTTGAGCAGTTCAACAACATCCAGGAATCGGCCAACCGAGACTACCTGACCGGACTTTACAACAGACGCTACTGGTTCAACGAGGGTCAAAAGTGGTTCGAGGAGCATCAGCGCCATCAGGCGCAGCTCTCCCTGTGCGTGCTCGATGTGGATCACTTCAAGCAGGTCAATGATCACTGGGGGCATGCCATCGGCGATCAGCTGCTCTGTCATCTGGCCAGGCTGCTCACCCAGTTCTTCCCGGATGCCATGATAGCCCGATTCGGTGGTGAAGAATTTGCCCTGATGGTGCCCCACTGCCCCGTTCCCGTGCTGCTCAAGCGACTGGAAGGGCTTCGTCTGCAAATGCGCCAGCAACCGCTGTCCCGGGAGATATCGCTCTTTGTACGCGCCAGTTTCGGCGTCATCAATGTCGGGCGGCTCTCCATGGACGAGGCGCTGAGCGAGGCAGATCGCCAGTTGTATCAGGCAAAGAATACCGGGCGAGACAAGATAGTCTGTCAGGACGTCTGAGCAAGCATCAGCAGAGGCACTCCGTGTAGTACCGCCCGGCGCCCCTTGTGTGGCGGCCGCCGGGTCAATCCCTTCTTCACCGTTCAATAGGTCTTGTCGACCCGCACCCCATCGCTGAAATAGAGGATGCGCACCTTGTCGCCCTGCGCAAAGACCATGGCCGGATCGTAATCCTGGATCACGTTGATGAGCCCGTTCTGCTCGTTGCGGATCAGCAGCTCCACCAGCTTGTTCTCCACCACGCTGCCCCCTGACTGAAACTGCTGCACCGCCGCCGCTCCCGCCAGCGCTCCGACCGCAGTGGCAATCTCCCGCCCGTGCCCACCGCCAAACTGGTTGCCGAGCAGCCCGCCAAGCACGGCCCCTCCCAGCGTTTTCCAGCCGGAATGCTCTGATTCCACCATCTGGCGCTGGGTGATGTTGCGCACCGCATCCACCTGGCCGAAGACCACCTGCTCCACCGGACGCGCCGTGTTGCGTTCATACACCGCACTCCAGGCCGGCGCCGTGACAAAGCCAAGCAAGCTGGATACTATCAGGATAATGGCCTTCATCTATGAACCTCTGCCTTATGTCTCGCTATCTTACCGAACTGGATGATGAGCTGTGCTGGTTTCCCTCCCCCAGCCATGCGCTGGAAGAGCCCAACGGGCTGCTCGCGATTGGGGGAGATCTCTCCCCCGCTCGATTGCTGGCAGCTTACCACAGCGGGATCTTTCCGTGGAATGAACCCCATCAGCCACTGCTGTGGTGGTCACCGGATCCCAGGGGAGTCATCGTGCCCGAGGAACTCCACATCGGCCGCAGCCTGCAGAAGTGTTTGCGCCGCACCCCCTTCGAGATTTACATCAATCGCGCCTTTGATGACGTCATTGCAGCCTGCGCCGCCCCCCGTCGCACCGCCAGCGGCACCTGGATAAGTGCCCCCATGATCGACGCCTATCGGCGCCTTCATCGCCTCGGTCATGCCCACTCCATCGAGATCTGGCAGGATGATCAGTTGCAGGCAGGTCTCTATGGCCTCTCCCTGGGCCGACTCTTTTGTGGTGAATCCATGTTCAGCCGCATCGACAATGGCGCCAAACTGGCCATGGTGGCCCTCTGTCGCCACTTTGCAGGGCACGGCGGTGCCCTCATCGACTGCCAGATGCAAAACGACTTTCTGGCCACACTGGGCGTTCAGGAGTGGCCAAGGCAGCGCTTTCTGACCACCCTGGCCACCCTGACCCGGCAACCGTTGCAAGAGGGATGCTGGCAACCGAGGAGAATCAGCCTATGAGTGAAGAAGTGATCCTCAAGGTCGGGCTGACCCCCAGGCACCCGTGCAGCTACCTCGGTCACGAGCAGGAGCAGTTGCTGGTCCTGATGGACCATGAATTGCTCAACGCCGCCGGGTACGAACGGCTGCTGACGGCAGGATTCCGGCGCAGTGGCAACGACATCTATCGTCCTCACTGCCCCGCCTGCAGCGCCTGCCAATCCTTGCGCATACACAGTGAACGCTTCACCCCGAGCCGTGGGCAGAAACGCATCCGCCAGTTGAACCGAGATCTCGAACTCGTACTGAGCTATGACGACAAGCCCGAGTATTACCAGCTCTATGAACGCTATATCCGTGAACGTCATCGGGATGGCAGCATGTATCCACCGAGCCGGACCCAATACAAGGGATTCCTGCACTGCGACTGGATGCCCCCCCTCTATCTGGAGATGCGCAAGGAGGGACGCCTCATCGGCGTGGCCACCACGGACCTGCTTCCCCACTCTCTGAGCGCCATGTACACCTTCTTCGACCCCGACTATGCCGATCGGTCGCTCGGCACCTTCGCCATCCTGAGCCAGTTGGAACTGGCCAGACGTACCGGTCGTCAGTGGCTCTATCTGGGGTATCTGGTGGAGGAGTGCCGCAAGATGAATTACAAGCGCCAATACCTGCCCCATGAGCTGCTGGTACAGGGCGAATGGAAAAAAATCGACACCAAGCCCGAGTAAACTTTACACATAGCCTTAAATCCGGCATGATCCAGCGGTTTTTTGTTGTGGCTTATCAAGAGGATTCAATGGCTAAAGAAGACAGTATTGAGATGCAGGGTACCATTCTCGAAACCTTGCCCAATACCATGTTCCGTGTGGAACTGGAAAATGGTCACGTGGTTATCGCTCATATTTCCGGCAAGATGCGCAAAAACTACATCCGTATCCTGACTGGGGACAAAGTAACGGTGGCTCTGACTCCGTACGATCTCTCCAAGGGACGTATTGTTTTCCGCTCTCGCTAAGCCAGGAATTCAGCAAAAAACCCCAGCCTCTCGGTTGGGGTTTTTTGTCATTTCCGGCCTTGCTCACAGTCAGTGAGAGACAGCTTCAACGTTGACCTGAAAATCAAAGCTGAGGCTGTTGTTCACCAGCTCGACCTTCACAATGCCGCCATCGACCAGGGAACCGAACAGGATCTCGTTGGCCAGGGGCTTCTTGAGGTGCTCCTGAATGACCCGGCCCATGGGTCTTGCTCCCATTGCCCTGTCATACCCTTTCTCTGCCAACCAGTGGCGCGCCTCTTCAGACACCTCCAGTGAAACGCCCTTGGCATCCAGCTGAACCTGCAGCTCGACGATGAACTTGTCGACCACCTGATGGATCACTCCCATGTCGAGATGGTTGAACCAGATGGTGTGATCGAGCCGGTTGCGGAACTCCGGACTGAACGTCTTGTTGATCACCGCCATGGCATCATGGCTCATGTCCTGCTGCTGGAAGCCGATGGACTTGCGCTGGGTCTCCTGAACCCCTGCGTTGGTGGTCATCACCAGGATCACATTGCGAAAATCTGCCTTGCGCCCGTTGTTGTCCGTCAGGGTACCGTTGTCCATCACCTGCAGCAGCAAGTTGAAGACATCCGGGTGCGCCTTCTCGATCTCGTCAAGCAGCACGACGGAGTGCGGATGCTTGAGGACGGAGTCGGTCAACAGCCCTCCCTGTTCGAATCCCACGTAACCGGGAGGAGCCCCGATCAACCGGGACACGGTATGGCGTTCCATGTATTCCGACATATCAAATCGCAATACCTCGACCCCGAGCGCCTTGCCCAGTTGCTGGGTCACTTCGGTCTTGCCCACCCCGGTCGGGCCGGCAAACAGGAAGCAGCCCACAGGTCGGCGTTCGTTGCCAAGCCCTGAACGTGACAACCGAATGGCATCGGTCAGCACCTCGATGGCCTTGTCCTGCCCGAACACCACCATCTTGAGATTGCGCTCCAGATTCTTCAGCACCTCCTTGTCGGAGGAGGAGACAGATTTCTCGGGAATACGAGCAATCTTGGCAACAATGGCCTCGATTTCCGGCACATTGATCACCTTCTTGCGCTTGCTGACGGGCAAGAGGCGTTGCCCTGCACCCGCTTCGTCGATGACGTCGATGGCCTTGTCAGGCAGATGGCGATCATTGATGTACTTGGCGGAAAGCTCCACCGCCGCCCGGATCGCCTTGACGGTATAACGCACGCCATGGTGAGACTCATAACGGCTCTTGAGTCCCATCAGAATGCGAGTGGTGTCGTCTACTGTGGGTTCGACGATGTCGATCTTCTGGAAGCGACGAGCCAGAGCCCTGTCCTTCTCGAAGATCTGGGCATATTCCTGGTAGGTGGTGGAGCCCACGCAGCGCAGCAAACCATTGGAGAGCAGCGGTTTGATGAGGTTGGCCGCATCCAGCTGGCCACCGGAAGCCGCACCAGCGCCAATGATGGTGTGGATTTCGTCGATGAAGAGGATGGCCCCTTCCTGACGTTCGATCTGCTTGAGCAGCACCTTGAGGCGCTTCTCGAAGTCACCACGATACTTGGTGCCCGCCAGCAGGGAGCCCATGTCCAGGGAGTAGATGGTGCTACCCGCAATCACCTCGGGCACATCCCCCTTGACGATACGGTAGGCAAGCCCTTCGGCGATGGCGGTCTTGCCCACCCCGGCTTCCCCGACCAGCAAGGGGTTGTTCTTGCGACGGCGGCACAATACCTGAATGGTGCGATTGAGCTCCTGATCACGGCCGATGAGCGGATCGATGCGCCCCTCCAGCACCAGCTGGTTGAGGTTGGTGGCAAAGCTTTCTATCTGGGCAGAGGATACCTCGTCATCAGATTCCGCATTGTTGCCACCACTCTCGGGCTTGTTGTCCTTGCGCACCCCGTGGGACAGGAAGTTCACCACATCCAGGCGGCTTATTTCGGCTTTTTTCAGGAAGTAGGCGGCCTGGGACTCTTGTTCGCTGAAGATGGCGACCAGGACATTGGCACCGCTCACCTCGGTATTGCCGGACGACTGGACATGGAAGACGGCACGTTGCAGCACGCGCTGGAAGCCCAGCGTCGGCTGGGTTTCCCTGTCTTCGTCGTCACGGGGGATGAGCGGGGTCGTTTGATTGATGAAGGCGCGGATCTCTTTGCGCATCTGTTCCACATCCGCACCACATGAACTCAGCGCCTCATGGGCTGAGCTGTTATCCAGCAGGGCCAACAACAGGTGCTCGACGGTCATGAATTCGTGGCGCTCGTCACGGGCCAGCTTGAAAGCCTCGTTCAGCGTCTTTTCTAGATCTTTGTTCAACATAGGCACCTCCCCTCAGTACAGCAACAATGCGGTGTCGTTATCGCCATCAAGTCATCAGATTCAAGCCTTTTCCATGGTACATAGCAGTGGATGTTCGTTGTTACGTGAATAGGTGTTGACCTGGACCACTTTGGTCTCGGCAATCTCGGCGGTAAATGTGCCGCAGACCCCCTTACCACTATAATGCACGCTCAGCATCACCTGAGTGGCCTTCTCCAGATCCATACCAAAGAACCTTTGCAGCACCTCCACCACGAACTCCATCGGTGTGTAGTCGTCGTTGTTCAGGACGACCTTGTACATGGGTGGCGGTTGCAGCTTCGTTTTCTCTGCCTCTGCAATCTCTTCATTAGCAAAGAGTTCTTTCTGCTTGCTCATAGTTGCGCTTTGGTACCTCTAGATTACTACCGTGTCGCTCAAGATTGTCAATAGACTTGTTAACCAGATCACATCGGTTGTTAACAACTTCTTGACTCGCTTAAAAGTTGGACTAGATTGGTTACTTGCTAATCGGCGCCCGTCTGCTACGGGGTCATGCCCTAGTTATATAAGGCTGGCGCAGGTTACTCAACGACTTCAGGGTAATCAATAAAAGGATGTAGATGTATGGCAACCGGAACAGTCAAGTGGTTCAACAACGCAAAAGGATTTGGGTTTATCTGTCCGGAAGGCGGTGGTGAAGACATCTTCGCTCACTACTCCACGATTCAAATGGAAGGTTACAAGACCTTGAAAGCAGGTCAGGCAGTCAACTTTGAACTGCAGCAGGGGCCGAAAGGAAATCATGCCTCTGTCATCGTGCCAAACGAAGCACAGAACATCTAAGAGTCAAACTGGATAAATTAAAAAGCGGCATCCCAAGGGATGCCGCTTTTTTATGGACAGGCACGAAGAGGGGAACAAGAAAGGCCAGGCCTTCCCTGTTCCCTGCTGCAGCTACCTCAGCGGGCCAGCAGGATGTTCAGCATGCGACGCAGCGGCTCGGCGGCGCCCCACAGCAGCTGGTCACCCACGGTAAAGGCGGCCAGGTACTCCGGACCCATATTGAGCTTGCGCAGACGACCCACCGGGATGCTGAGGGTGCCGGTGACGGCAGCCGGGGTCAGCTCGCGGGCGGTGATGTCGCGATCATTCGGGATCACCTTGACCCAGTCGTTGTGGGCGGCCAGCAGGGCTTCGATCTCGGCCAAGGGCACATCTTTTTTCAGCTTGATGGTGAAGGCCTGGCTGTGGCAGCGCAGGGCCCCGATCCGCACGCACAGACCATCCACCGGAATGGCGGCGTTTTCGATACCCAGGATCTTGTTGGTCTCGGCCTGGCCCTTCCACTCTTCACGGCTCTGGCCGTTGTCGAGCTTGGTGTCGATCCAGGGAATGAGGCCACCGGCCAGCGGTACGCCGAAATTGTCCACCGGCAGGGTGCCGGAGCGGGTCTTCTCGGTGATCTTGCGCTCGATGTCGAGGATGGCGGAGGCGGGATCCGCCAGCTCCACCGCCACTTCATCCCGCAGCATGCCCATCTGGGTGACCAGCTCGCGCATGTGGCGGGCACCACCACCGGAGGCCGCCTGATAGGTGGCCACGCTCACCCACTCCACCAGATCGGCCTTGAACAGGCCACCCAGGGCCAGCAGCATCAGGCTGACGGTGCAGTTGCCGCCAACGAAGGTCTTGATGCCGTTGTTCAGGGCGTGTTCGATGACGTCGCCATTGACCGGATCCAGGATGATGACCGCGTCCTTCTCCATGCGCAGGGAGGAGGCAGCGTCAATCCAGTAGCCCTGCCAGCCGGCGGCTTTCAGACGCGGATAGACATCCTTGGTGTAGTCGCCGCCCTGGGCGGTGATGATGACGTCCTGCGCGGCCAGCGCCTCGAGATCGAAGGCGTCCTGCAGGGTGCCGGCATCGACGCCAAAATTGGGGGCGGCCTCACCGGCCTGGGAGGTGGTGAAGAAGGTGGGTTGAATGCGGGCAAAATCCTTCTCTTCCTGCATCCGGCTCATCAAGACCGAACCCACCATGCCACGCCAACCGACCAAACCTACTTTTTTCATAATGTCCTACCCTGGATAGCTGCTTATAGAAATCGTGTGTGGTACCCGTGACCCCCTGCCTTGGCGCCAGCCGTTTACAAGGGATTCACAATATATGAGTTGCAAAAAATGCGTCTGTCCACATTACGGATTGTGACGGCGGGCGCAAGTCGAATTGCGCAATATTCTGTGCCATTCGCTGCAATATCCGTCGACCTGGCCGACCTGCGGGCAGCCGGTTGGCATCCTGCCTCCAGTTGGGGCATCATTGAGACCGACCGGCAGCCCCGCTGCCCCTCGGGGACGGCCCCGAGGCCTCCTGATACGCAGGGACGACCCTGCTTCCTGCGGAATCTGCCTTATGTCCTGGTTGCTATTGCTGTTGGCCGGCCTTTTCGAGGTCGCCTGGGCCATCGGCCTCAAATACACCGACGGTTTCAGCCGTCCCCTCCCCACCCTGCTGACCCTGATCGCCATGGCCGTGAGCGTGCTGCTGCTCGCCATGGCGGTCAAACAGCTGCCCCTTGGCACCGCCTATGCGGTCTGGACCGGCATCGGCGCGGTCGGCACCGTGCTGATGGGGATCTGGCTGTTCAACGAACCGGCCACCCTGGCCCGGGTGCTCTGCCTGCTGCTGATCATCGGCGGGATCCTGGGTCTGAAATTCATCGGTTAGGCGCGCTGAAAGGGCCGGGTACACCGGCCCCGACGTGGCAAGCTCCAGGGGGCGATGTCAGCCCGGCGTGTTGCCGTGTTCCTCTGCTTGCTGATGTGTTCGCAGGCGGTGGGTAAAGGCGGGCGGCACAGACGTGGCATGGCGAGCAAGATCCTCCCCATGACCGCCCGGGCGAGCATGAGGCGCCTCCTTTTATCTTTTCGTCTGCTCCTTCAATCACTCCACCAGCGTCTGCTCGATGCGGGCCCCAGGCATCATCTGCGTAAGACCGGCAATCAGCCTGTCGCCGGCCTCCCACAAGGCCGTGCGCGGCATCGGCGGCAGACACTCCAGAATGAACCACATCCGGGGGGAAGAGAGGCTCAGGCGAGTGCGGATCCCCTGGCGCCAGTTCCAGCGGCGACAGGTGACGCCGAGATCGTCCCGCCACACCACCTCTCCGGGAGCCGGTGCCTCCTGGGTTGGCAGCCCTTCTTTGAGGGTGTCAAAGCATTCGCTGCCATCGGCAATCACCAGGCGCGGCGCTCCCACATAGGCCGCCAGATCCTCCCCGCCCACGGGAATGGCATACTCGATGCTGATGGCGTTGTAGAGATCGACCACGGGATCGATGGCGGGCAAGACGCCATCGCGCAGCACCCGCTTGCGCAGTGCCTGGGCCGAGCAGGGCGTGCGGGCAGGCTTGGCGCCAAACCCCTTGAATACCTGATCCCAGGCGGCCAGATGTTCAAGGGCCCAGGGGGCCTCGTCGGTGCCAAGGGCCGCACATGCCCGGGCCAGGGCCCGCTCCCCCACCAGAGTGTCAATCACGGGGGCGGCTTCCACCACGATGCTGAGGGCACAAAAGCCCGGCGCCAACCTGGCTATCTCGGGGTCGATACGGGGGATCATCGGGAACATTCAGCACTCCTGGTCAAGGTTCATCAAGACGGGGGGGCGGAACGGGCACGGGCGCTCCCCTCTTTTCCTCCCCCCACCAACGGTTGACGCCATGATGAAGGGCACAGGGTCATAATAAAATTTACTTTATCTTAATTGTGTTAAGTAAAACTGATGACCCAACCCTCTTTCCCATGAAAAATCGCCGCCCCGCAGCGCACCACCCGACCCCACTGCCACACCCCGCCCCTCCAATGCAGACCTGGGCAAACCCACACCATTGCCCTGGCCGCTTTCCCCGTCACTCATGCTATTATCTGCGTCCAAACATGAGCCCATAAAATCAGGACATTGTGATGACCGACCACACTTTTATTCCCGGCAAGGACGCAGCGCTGGAAGATTCCATTGAACGCTTCCAGACCAAGCTGCAAGCCCTGGGGTTTGATATCGAAGAGGCCTCCTGGCTCAACCCCGTGCCCAACGTCTGGTCCGTGCACATCCGGGACAAGGAGTGCGCTCTCTGCTTCACCAACGGCAAGGGTGCCAGCAAGAAGGCGGCGCTCGCCTCCGCCCTTGGCGAATATTTCGAGCGTCTCTCCACCAACTACTTCTTCGCCGACTTCTACCTGGGCGAGCAGGTCGCCAATGGCGACTTCGTCCACTACCCGAACGAGAAGTGGTTCCCCATCGAGGGGGATCAGCTTCCCACTGGTCTGCTCGACTCCTTCACCCGCAAGTTCTACAACCCGGACGGTGAAGTGACCGCCGACATGCTGGTGGACCTGCAATCCGGCAACGAGGAACGCGGCATCGTCGCCCTGCCCTTCGAGCGCCAGTCTGATCACCAGACCGTCTACATCCCGATGAACATCGTCGGCAACCTGTATGTTTCCAACGGCATGAGCGCCGGCAACACCCGCACCGAAGCCCGCACCCAGGGGCTGTCGGAGGTGTTCGAGCGCCACGTGAAGAACAAGATCATCGCCGAGGCCATCAGCCTGCCCCAGATCCCGGGCGAGGTCATCGCCCGTTACCCCGGCATCAAGGCCTCCATCGATGCGCTGGAAGCCGAAGGCTTCCCCATCTACAGTTTCGATGCCTCCCTCGGCGGCCGTTATCCGGTCATCTGCGTGGTGCTGCTCAACCCGAGCAACGGCACCTGCTTTGCCTCCTTCGGCGCCCACCCGCGCTTCGAGGTCGCCTTCGAGCGCACCGTCACCGAGCTGCTGCAAGGGCGCAGTCTCAAGGATCTGGACGTCTTCGTGCCGCCGTCGTTCGACAACGAGCAGGTGGCGGATCACCACAACCTGGAGACCCACTTCATCGACTCCTCCGGCCTCATCAGCTGGGATCTGTTCAAGGAAGAGTCCGACTTCGAGTTTGCCGACTGGGACTTCCGTGGCACCTCGCAAGAGGAGTTCGACCACCTGATCGGCATCTTCCACGAGCTGGAGCAGCCGGTCTACATCGCCGACTACGAGCACCTGGGTGTCTACGCCTGCCGTATCCTGGTGCCCGGCATGTCCGACATCTATCCGGTGGAAGATCTGCTGCTGGCCAACAACACCATGGGGGCCCACCTGCGGGAAACCATCCTGGCGCTGCCGGCGCTCGAGTGGGACGCTGAGCAGTACATGGCGCTGTTCGACCAGCTGGATGAAGAGGGTCACGACGAGCGGACCCGGGTACGCGAGCTGCTCGGCATCGCCGCCGCCAAGGGCACTGCCCTGCACACCCTGCGCGTCGGTGAGCTCAAAGCCATGCTGGCGCTGGCCGCTGGTGACCTGGAGAGCGCCCTCGACCTCATCGACTGGACCATGGAGTTCAACCAGTCGGTGTTCCCGGCGGATCGCGCCGCTTACTACCGCGCCCTGCGCGCCTGCGTCGAGCTTTTCCTCGACGAGGAACGCGACCCCGAGCAGTACCGCCCGGTGTTCGCCCGCATGTTCGGGGAAGAGACCCTGGCGCAGGCGTGGGCCAACGCCCGCGGCGAGGCGCGCTTCCACGGTCTGGAAGCCGCCGATCTCTCCCTCTCCCAGTTCCCGCTGCACCAGAAACTGCTGGCCGCTTACGAGAAATTGCAAAAAGCCAAACGAATCCATACCTGAAACTGATATGCTAGCGTGACGAAGGGGCCTTATGGCCCCTTCTGTTTTATGGTCTACGCTTTGGCTGGCCGTGCCACAAAGATGAAATAAAAGACAAAAAATACCTCTTAGGGGGTTGTTAATTTGGCACTCATGGTGCAGTGCGGCCGCACAGGTGCCTTGCCGGTACGTTTTTCAGGGCGCCCTTTATAAGTTCTTAAAAATCATAAAATTAATAACAGACTCATTTCTGTTTCACCTGAAACCTGGTGTAAAGAAACGCTTCCGGATGGCGAAAAATCCTGTAGTAAAATTACATTCACAATCTGTAATTCTTGATCGGAGTCAATTTTGGGGATCAGCCCCTTTGTTATGATTTCCACAGGCAAAATATGCAGGTACTGAGAATTGAAAGCAGAATCTCCCTTTGATTGTCTGAAGCCCGAAGCCATCGCCGCCCTGGCCGAAGACATTACCTATGCCAAGGCCACCAAGCCCGCATACAAGGTCATTCCCCTGGCCATCACCGCTGGCGCCTTCATCGCCATCGCATTCGTCTTCTATATCACCGTCACCACGGGCTCAAGCGGCATGGCCTGGGGCATGTCCAAGCTGGTGGGCGGCATCTGCTTCTCCCTCGGTCTCATCCTCTGCGTCCTGCTCGGCGCCGAACTGTTCACCTCCACTACCCTCACCCTGGTAGCCAAGGCGGCGAATCGCATCAGCTGGGCCCAGCTGCTCAAGAACTGGGGACTGGTCTACTTCGGCAACCTCATCGGCGGTCTCATCATCGTCGGCCTCATCATCATGTCGGCGGAATACACGGCAGCGGATGGTCAGTGGGGGCTGAACGCCATGAAAGTGGCCCAGCACAAGATCCATCACACCTTCTTCGAGGCCGTGGCCCTTGGCATCCTCTGCAACCTCATGGTGTGTCTCGCCGTGTGGATGGCCTTCGGCGCCCGCAGCGCCACCGACAAGGTGATGGTGATGCTGCTTCCCGTCGCCATGTTCGTGGCCTCCGGTTTTGAGCACAGCATTGCAAACATGTTTATGATCCCGGTCGGTATCGCCATCCACAGCGTCGCGAGCCCGGAATTCTGGCAGGCCATCGGCCAGGATCCGGCGACCTTTGCCGACCTGACCGTGTCCAACTTCGTCCTGCACAACCTCATCCCTGTCACCATCGGTAATATCATTGGTGGTGGCGTCATGGTTGGGCTGACTTACTGGTTTATCTTCCGTCGCCATCATTAAGGATGGCGGCAGACACATAAATACCTTGAGAGGTAATGAAAATGGCAGAACTTAACGAACAGTTCCAAAAAGCATGGGAAGGCTTCGCAGCCGGTGAATGGCAGACCTCTGTCAACACCCGTGACTTCATCCAGAAGAACTACACCCCGTATGAAGGTGACGAGTCCTTCCTGGCTGGCGCGACCGAAGCCACCACCAAGCTGTGGGACAAGGTCATGGAAGGCATCAAGATCGAGAACCGCACTCACGCGCCGGTCGATTTTGATACCGACCTGCCCTCCACCATTACCGCTCACGATGCCGGCTATATCGACCAGAGCCTGGAGCAAATCGTTGGTCTGCAGACCGACAAACCGCTCAAGCGCGCCATCATCGCCAACGGCGGTATCAAGATGGTCAAGACCTCTTGCGAAGTGTACGGTCGCCAGCTTGACCCCATGGTCGAGAAGATCTTCACCGAGTACCGCAAGACTCACAACCAGGGCGTGTTCGACGTCTACACCAAAGACATCCTGAACTGCCGCAAGTCCGGCGTCATCACCGGTCTGCCGGATGCCTACGGCCGTGGCCGTATCATCGGTGACTACCGTCGTGTTGCCCTGTACGGTATCGACTTCCTGATGGCCGACAAACTGGCCCAGTTCAAGTCCCTGCAGGCTGACCTGGAAAACGGTGTCAACCTGGAAGCCACCATCCGTCTGCGCGAAGAGATCTCCGAGCAGCACCGTGCCCTGGCCCAGATGAAGGTGATGGCTGCCAAATATGGCTGCGACATCTCCGTACCGGCCAAGACCGCCAAAGAAGCCGTACAGTGGACCTACTTCGCCTACCTCGCGGCGGTCAAGTCCCAGAACGGCGCGGCCATGTCCTTCGGTCGTACCTCCAGCTTCCTGGACATATACATCGAGCGTGACCTGCAAAAAGGCCTGATCACCGAGCAAGAAGCCCAGGAGCTGATGGACCACATGGTCATGAAGCTGCGTATGGTTCGCTTCCTGCGTACCCCGGAATACGATTCACTGTTCTCCGGCGACCCGATGTGGGCCACCGAGACCCTGGCCGGTATGGGCGTTGATGGCCGTACCCTGGTCACCAAGAACAGCTTCCGTATGCTGAACACCCTGTACACCATGGGCCCGTCCCCTGAGCCGAACCTGACCATCCTGTGGTCTGAGAAGCTGCCGGTCGGTTTCAAGAAGTACTGCGCCAAGGTATCCATCGAGACCTCTTCCGTTCAGTACGAAAACGACGACCTGATGCGTCCGGACTTCAACAACGATGACTACGCCATCGCTTGCTGTGTGTCCCCGATGATCGTCGGCAAACAGATGCAGTTCTTCGGTGCCCGTGCCAACCTGGCCAAGACCATGCTGTATGCAATCAACGGCGGTATGGACGAGAAGCTCAAGATCCAGGTCGGTCCTAAGACCGAAATGGTCACCTCCGAGTACCTCGACTACAACGACGTGATGGACAGACTGGATCACTTCATGGACTGGCTGGCCAAGCAATACGTTGCTGCGCTGAACATCATCCACTACATGCACGACAAGTACAGCTACGAAGCCTCCCTGATGGCGCTGCACGACCGTGACGTCTATCGCACCATGGCCTGTGGTATCGCCGGTCTGTCCGTAGCCGCTGACTCCCTGTCTGCCATCAAGTACGCCAAGGTCAAGCCGGTACGTGATGCCGATGGCGTCTCCATCGACTTCGAAATCGAAGGCGAGTACCCGCAGTTCGGCAACAACGACGCTCGCGTCGATGACATCGCCTGCGACCTGGTCGAGCGCTTCATGAAGAAGATTCAGAAGCTGAACACCTACCGTGGTGCCGTGGCTACCCAGTCCGTGCTGACCATCACCTCCAACGTGGTGTACGGCAAGAAGACCGGTAATACCCCGGATGGTCGTCGCGCCGGTGCGCCGTTCGGCCCGGGTGCCAACCCGATGCACGGTCGTGATCAGAAGGGTGCCGTTGCTTCCCTGACTTCCGTTGCCAAGCTGCCGTTCGCCTACGCCAAAGATGGTATCTCCTATACCTTCTCCATCGTGCCGAACGCGCTGGGCAAAGACATGGAAGCCCAGAAAGCCAACTTGGCCGGCCTGATGGATGGTTACTTCCACCACGAAGCCAACCTGGAAGGTGGTCAGCACCTGAACGTCAACGTGATGAACCGTGAAATGCTGCTGGACGCCATGGAAAACCCGGAGAAATATCCGCAGTTGACCATCCGCGTATCCGGTTATGCCGTTCGCTTCAACTCCTTGACCAAGGAGCAACAGCAAGACGTCATCACCCGTACCTTCACCGCTTCTCTGTAATAGAGTCTCGGAGAACAAAAACCGGCGCCAAGGCGCCGGTTTTTTTATGGCTGTTTGGCAGTGTGCAAGCCGCTTCCCACCTCCCAGGCCGGCTGGCTCGTGGGCTCTGAGCCGCAGGCTCGGCCAGACGTTAGCCTCCTAACGCCCCTCTCTATGATGCCCCTCTCCACTCCTCTCCTGCGCTTGATGCACGGATGTGCCCACCGGCACTCAGGCACTCAGGCACTCAGGCACTCAGGTACTCAGAACAGCAGAACAGCAGAACAGCAGAACAGCAGAACAGCAGAACAGCAGAACAGCAGAACAGCAGAACAGCAGAACAGAGAAACGTTATCGTCGCGGACGCTGTAAAACATCCCCCGCCCCCTTCCCTCTCCCCTTGGGAGAGGGCCAGGCTGAGGAGAACAACACTACATCGCCAGAAGACGCCAGAAAGCAACAAGGGCAGCGGAGTGTGGACTCTGCTGCCCTTGTGTCTAAAAGCGATTGAACGAATACAGACGGCGTTAGAGACGGCTTCTCATCCCCCTCACTACGTTCATCTCACAGCAGAACTTTACACTACCTTTATCACAAAAACGCATCCCTTATATCCCAAAAACAACAGGGGCAGCGAAGTCTCACTCCCCTGCCCCTGTAGTAAGCAATAAACGGCGGATTAAGGCTTAGCTCGCCCAGGTAATGATATGGTCGGCCCAGTCACCAGCCTGCGCCTCGTGCACTACCTTGCCGCGCACCGACTGGCCGGCCTGGTGCATGGCGCTGCGGCTGCCGGTGATAAGGGGATGCCACTCTGGCAGGCTCTGCCCCTCCGCCAGCAGGCGATAGGCACAGGTGGAGGGCAGCCAGTTGAACTCGGCAATCTTGTCGTGGGTGATCTGCAGGCAGTCCGGCTCTTTTTTAAAGCGGTTGCCGTAGTCGGAGCACTGGCAGGTCTTGGTATTGAGCAGGTTGCAGGCCACGTTGGTGAACACCAGCTCCTCGGTGTCCTCGTCGATCAGCTTGTTCAGGCAGCACTTGCCGCAGCCGTCGCACAGGGACTCCCACTCCGTCATGGTCATCTGTTGCAGGCTTTTAACCTGCCAAAAGGGGGCGTTCTGCACAGGTTCACTATGCTGCATAAAAATTGGCTCACTCAATACACTGACAAGCGCGTGGTTATACGCCCTATGGCCCGATTTTTCAAGGTGAGGACTGCGTAAATTGGGCTTTGATAAACGTTGGGCTGCGCTCAGCGTCAACCTATGCCCAATCTATCCCACTTGTAGGTTGTGGCTGAGCCTGCGAAGCCCAATATACGCGGTCAAAAAAGCCTGGGCTGTATATTGTCATCCTGCCGAGCATTGTTTATTAACGACTCTTTCATGACTTTTAAGAATGAATTTTTAGATGAAGTAGCCTCTTGCAACAAACCTCGCTTATACAATGATGAGAATAGGGCAACAGTATAAGCTTGACAGTTAATAGATTTTTTAGGATTGAATTCAATGTCCGTAAACGCTGAATAAGTTAAAATTCTTCTTATTGTGGAATCGTCACGCTTCTTCAATGCATTAATGTAGAGCCAATCATAGAATGCTGTTTGTGGTTCAAGTTCCCAAGATACATCATAAAACATAAAGCCGGTAAGTTTTCCCGATGACTGCAACCTTTCATCTCGCTTTGCTTCTAAAGAGGTCACATCAAAAAGATCTGTGAATGGCCCCCCATTTTCAAAGACCTTGCTCCCTTGGAATGCACACTCAACACTAATATCACGTTGGTGTTTCATAGTCGTAAATTTAAGATTAAAAGCACTCAATGCCACGCCGAGCTGTTCACGAGACTTACTAGATACTTCCAATACCGACTCAATACCATGTGTTTTTTTCACCTCCTCATGCAGTGAATCAATAGATTTCTGTTTTTGTGACATACTCATGCCTGGAAACCATTCAAACTCTACATGTTTGGTTAAAACCAATGAATTACCAACAAGCGAGGGGGTGAATAAAGGTCTGATTGCCACTACTTCTCTCCTAATTTATATATAGCACTACTTGCCTAGTTCTTGCGAACAGCTGTACGAGGAGCAAAAAAATCTACTATTCCATCTCCAGAAACAAATGCTTTATGAACTCCAGAGATTAAAATGTCAATAGCATACTCATCATATACGTCTCCTTTTTCAAATAGGATAGCATTGATATATTGAGGTTCAATAATATCAAGAACCAAAACTTCAGCCTGAACATCTGTTGGATCGCAAGAATAAAGACTTAGCTTTTTTCTTAATGAACCATTGATGTCATTAACTTCATCAAACATACTTTGGAAAGCTTGTGCTGTTTTTAATTGATTGACCGGTAGATCACGAATAAATTTAGTTGCTGCATTCTTTTTGCAAAATGCACAATCTTTT
The DNA here is from genome assembly GCF_048276795.1 of Aeromonas sp. PS2Canimalfood6. Classification (NCBI taxonomy): domain Bacteria; kingdom Pseudomonadati; phylum Pseudomonadota; class Gammaproteobacteria; order Aeromonadales; family Aeromonadaceae; genus Aeromonas; species Aeromonas sp. PS2Canimalfood6. Next base: position 57,864 of record NZ_JBLUXC010000007.1, on the reverse strand, counting down.
TCCCATAAAACAGATGGATCAATAGCTATAATTACCCAATCAGCTTTAGGTTTTTCTATTCTATATTTGTATAACATTTTAGCATTTGGATATGCAATTGAAACTGAAGTACCGTTAAGTCGGTTATCTAATCTAAGGTTATCATTTATATTAGTTACAATACCAGCTTCTTTGGCCTTCTCTATAGAATAGAGTCCATGATTAAGGATCGATGGCAAGTTAGTGGCTTGAGTAAAATGTAACAGAAATGGAATTTCTAGGGTTGTGACAATACTTTCAATATCTTGTGTTGTCTTACTATGCTTTACTTTATTCTTCTTTATCGTTGGTGCCAATGCATCAACAGTTTTTCGCCATAGTAGTTGGCTCTCATCCATATTTTCAGGCGATAAAAATGTTGGAGAGTCAGATGTCGTATATTTATCCCTTACTTCAATTTTCTTTGATACAGAGGAATTAACTCCAGCTATGACATCAGCAACGTTGAAGTTGAACCTTGGTGTTTCTGTTCTCTTAGCCTCTCTAAAACTTCTAACATAGCGCCATTCCCCCCCAGCTTCAAAACAATGAATGCGTTTCAAAACATCAGGTGATTTTTTTTGCAACTCTTCCTCAAATAAAAGACGCAATTGATGATCTTTCTTTATTTTGTTTGTTATTATAGTCAAAAATACATTATGTTCTTCTACTATATTTTCATGTCTATTTTTTATAGCAAGCTCAATTTTTTGTTCTGGGTGAGGTGAGTTTGTATAAACCATGTCAATGCATAAGCGAGTTTCAAAGCCAGGCACTGATGTCATATCGAATCGCTCTGACCTCTCAGGCATACTGGAGATTATTTCCTCCACGAACTTGTAATGTTGCCTTCTGCGCTCCTCATCATCACCTAGATATTTTTCAATTGATAATTTACGTTCAGCACTATCTAATGAGTCTGTGATGACACAACGTTCGAAACTACACTCTCCTTTAATCACTGACACCGCTTTTTGTACTTCACTTTCAAAGCGAACATAGTCATTTAATTCTCCAATTGCGGAATTAAATGTTTTTACCCCGTCTACTGTCGTTCCTAGAATTGAATCCACACTGAAAAATTGAGAAACATTATTATCAGTTTTTTGTTGTGTATCACGATTTAATTTAAATGATTTTGCTTTATCATTTCCATTCTTCATTTTTCCTGACGAAAAAAAGCCAATTACAAAGAAAAATATAAAAATCCAAATTATTATCTCCATCATCCCCCCCATTTCAACATAAATATTACTCATATCGTATGTTGTGCTTCATAAACTCAGCATCAACTTACAAAGTATAATAAATATAGACTGGTGTTAAATTAAATGAAAAACAACATAAAAAATGCCGCCCTAGGGCGGCATTTTGCTATCTGAGATAACAGGCTAACTTACCAGCCGGTCACTTCACGCAGGGCCTTGCCGATATCGGCGAGCGACCGCACGGTTTTCACGCCGGCATCTTCCAGGGCGGCAAATTTCTCGGCCGCGGTGCCTTTGCCACCGGCGATGATGGCGCCCGCATGACCCATGCGCTTGCCAGCCGGGGCGGTGACGCCCGCGATGTAGGAGACCACCGGCTTGGTGACGTGAGCCTTGATGTAGGCCGCCGCGTCTTCCTCGGCGTTGCCGCCGATCTCGCCAATCATCACGATGGCTTCGGTCTGCGGGTCGTTCTGGAACATCTCCAGAATGTCGATGAAGTTGGAACCCGGGATGGGGTCGCCACCGATACCGACGCAGGTGGACTGGCCGAAGCCCTCGTCCGTGGTCTGCTTGACCGCTTCGTAGGTCAGGGTGCCGGAGCGGGAGACGATGCCCACCTTGCCCGGCTTGTGGATGTGGCCGGGCATGATGCCGATCTTGCACTCACCCGGGGTGATGACGCCCGGGCAGTTGGGCCCGATCATGCGCACGCCGGTTTCCTGCAGCTTCACCTTGACGTCCAGCATGTCCAGGGTCGGGATGCCTTCGGTGATGGTGACGATGAGCTTGATGCCGGCATCGATGGCTTCCAGGATGGCGTCCTTGCAGAACGGGGCCGGCACATAGATGACGGAGGCAGTGGCGCCGGTGGCTTCCACGGCGTCACGGACGGTGTTGAACACCGGCAGGCCGAGGTGAGTGGTGCCGCCCTTGCCCGGGGAGACGCCGCCGACCATCTGGGTTCCGTAGGCAATCGCCTGTTCGGAGTGGAAGGTACCCTGACCGCCGGTAAAGCCCTGGCAGATCACCTTGGTGTCTTTGTTGATCAGAACGCTCATTATTTGGCCTCCGCTGCTTTTACCACTTGCTGAGCTGCGTCAGTCAGACTCGTTGCGGCGATGATATTGAGGCCGCTGTCGGCCAGTTTACGGGCACCCAGTTCGGCGTTGTTGCCTTCCAGACGCACCACCACGGGCACTTTCACCCCCACTTCCTTCACGGCGCCGATGATGCCTTCTGCGATCATGTCGCAGCGCACGATGCCGCCGAAGATGTTGACCAGCACGGCTTGTACCTTGCTGTCGGAGAGGATGATCTTGAAGGCCTCGGTCACGCGCTCCTTGGTGGCACCGCCGCCGACGTCCAGGAAGTTGGCCGGGGAACCGCCGTGCAGGTTGACGATGTCCATGGTGCCCATGGCCAGACCCGCGCCGTTGACCATGCAGCCGATGTTGCCATCAAGCGCCACATAGTTCAGCTCCCACTGGGCGGCGTGCGCTTCGCGAGGGTCATCCTGGGACGGATCGTGCATCTCGCGCAGTTTGGGCTGACGGTACAGGGCGTTGGCGTCGATGTTGATCTTGCCGTCCAGGCAGTGCAGGTTGCCCTTGTCGGTGATGACCAGGGGGTTGATCTCCAGCAGGGCGAAGTCGCAGTCCAGGAACATCTGGCCCAGGCCCATGAAGATCTTGGTGAACTGCTTGATCTGATCGCCGACCAGACCCAGCTTGAAGGCCAGCTCGCGGGCCTGGTAGGGCTGCGGGCCTACCAGGGGATCGATGGCAGCCTTGTGAATGAGTTCCGGGGTTTCGTGGGCGACTTTCTCAATCTCCACACCACCTTCGGTGGAAGCCATGAAGACCACGCGGCGAGAGCCACGGTCGACCACGGCGCCCAGGTACAGTTCCTTGGCGATGTCGGTGCAGGACTCCACCAGGATCTTGGTAACCGGCTGACCATTGGCGTCAGTCTGATAGGTCACCAGGTTCTTGCCGAGCCAGTTCTGGGCAAAGGCGCGGATCTCGTCCTTGCTCTTGGCCAGCTTGACGCCGCCCGCTTTACCGCGGCCACCGGCGTGGACCTGGCACTTGACGACCCAGGTATTGCCGCCAATCTTGTCGGCCGCTTCGGCCGCTTCCTGCGGGGTGGCACAGGCATAACCTTCGGAGACCGGCAGGCCATACTCGGCAAACAGCTGTTTTGCCTGATATTCATGCAGATTCATAGATGCTCTATCCGTGTTGTAGGTATTTCCGTCCGGGGCTCGTGTTTCTCAATCCCCTGTGAATGGGGGCCTGGGCGGCCCCTCGTTATCTTTCAGTCACGCTTGCTCAGACATCCAGCAGCAGACGGGTCGGGTCTTCCAGGAGCTCCTTGATGGAGACCAGGAAGCCCACGGACTCGCGGCCGTCGATGATGCGGTGATCGTAGGAGAGCGCCAGGTACATCATCGGCAGGATCTCGACCTTGCCGTCGACGGCCATGGGGCGGTCCTGGATCTTGTGCATGCCCAGAATGGCGCTCTGGGGCGGGTTGATGATGGGGGTGGACATCAGGGAGCCGAACACGCCACCGTTGGTGATGGTGAAGTTGCCGCCGGTCAGTTCATCCACGGTCAGCTTGCCGTCACGGCCCTTGCCGGCCAGGTCTTTGATGGCCTTCTCGATGTCCGCCAGGCTCATGTTGTCGCAGTCACGCAGCACCGGGGTCACCAGACCACGGGGGGTGGAGACGGCGATGCTGACGTCGAAGTAGTTGTGGTAGACGATGTCGTCACCGTCCAGCGCCGCGTTCACTTCCGGGTAGCGCTTGAGGGATTCGACCACGGCCTTCACATAGAAGGACATGAAGCCGAGCTTGATGCCGTGCTTCTTCTCGAAGATCTCGCCGTACTGCTTGCGCAGCTTCATGATGGGCGCCATGTTGATCTCGTTGAAAGTGGTCAGCATGGCGGTGGTGTTCTTGGCCTCCAGCAGACGCTCGGCGATGCGCTTGCGCAGACGGGTCATGGGCACACGCTTCTCGGTGCGACCGGCCAGCGGCGCAACCGGTGCGGCAGCCACGGGAGCGGCAGCAGTCGGCGCAGCCACGGGAGCCTTGCCCAGATTCTTGATGAAGGCTTCCACGTCTTCCTTGGTGACACGACCACCCTTGCCGGTGCCGGTCAGCTTGGCGACGTCGATGTCGTGTTCGGCCACCATGCGGCGCACGGAAGGGCTCAGGCCATCGGCAGCGTCATCGGCCACGGCTTCCACCGGCTTTTCGCTGGTCGCTTCACCGGCAACGGGGGCCGGCTTGAGCATGGCGATCAGCTGGCGGGAGAGCACGGTGGCCCCTTCGCTCTGCAGGATGTCGCCCAGTACGCCGGCTTCCGGCGCGGGCACTTCCAGCACGACTTTATCGGTTTCGATGTCAACCAGCACTTCGTCACGGGCAACCAGATCACCCGGTTTCTTGTGCCAGGTCGCGATGGTGGCATCCGCCACTGATTCCGGCAGGTCCGGTACCTTGATCTCGATAGTCATGTAATCAGTTCCTTGTTACTTCTTGGCCAGCAGGCTTGTTCCAGGTCAGAGAGGGTCCCGACACGGGCCCTCCTCATCCACAACTCGTTCATTCCAGGGTAAGGGCGTCTTCCACCAGGGCTTTTTGCTGCTTGGCGTGGACGGACATGTAACCGACGGCCGGTGAGGCCGAGGCCGGGCGACCGGCATAACGCAGACGGGCATGGCTTGGCAGCACGCTGTCGTAGTGATGACGGGTGCTGTACCAGGCGCCCTGGTTCTGCGGCTCTTCCTGACACCAGACGAAGTCGGTGACATGGCTGTAATCGGCCAGGATGGCGCGCACTTCCTCTTCCGGGAAGGGGTAGAGCTGCTCGATCCGTACCAGGGCCACGTCCTGCTGCTCGGCCTTGCGACGGGCATCGAGCAGGTCGTAGTAAACCTTGCCGGAGCAGAAGACCACGCGCTTGACGCCTTTGGGATCCAGCGCATCGATTTCGCCGATGGCGTTCTGGAAGGTGCCCTCTGCCAGCTCTTCGAGCTTGCTCACCGCCAGCGGGTGGCGCAGCAGGGATTTGGGCGTCATCACGATGAGCGGACGGCGCATGGGGCGCACCACCTGACGACGCAGCATGTGGAACACCTGCGCCGGGGTGGAGGGCACGCACACCTGCATGTTGTGCTGGGCGCACATCTGCAGGTAACGCTCCAGACGGGCGGAGGAGTGCTCCGGGCCCTGACCCTCGTAACCGTGCGGCAGCAGCATGGTCAGGCCGCACATCCGGCCCCACTTCTGCTCGCCGGAGGAGAGGAACTGGTCCACCACCACCTGGGCGCAGTTGGCGAAGTCACCGAACTGGGCTTCCCAGATGGTGAGACCGGCCGGCTCTGCGCTGGCGTAGCCATACTCGAACGCCAGGACCGCGTTCTCGGTCAGCACGGAGTCATAGACTTCAAACGGGCCCTGCTCGTCGTGCAAGTTGCACAGCGGGGTGTAGGTGCTGGCATCGGTCTGGCTGTGCAGCACGGCGTGGCGATGGAAGAAGGTACCGCGGCCGGAGTCTTCCCCGGTAAAGCGAATGCGGGATCCCTTGTCCACCAGGGTGGCGTAGGCCAGGGTCTCGGCAAAGCCCCAGTCCACCAGCTTCTCACCGGCGGCCATCAGGCGACGGTCTTCGTAGATCTTCTCGACCTGGCGTTGCAGCACATGGGTCGCCGGGTACTGGCTGATGCGCTCACCCAGGGCCTTCAGATGATCCATGGGCACAGTGCTGTCATAGGCCATGGCCCAGTCGTGACCCAGATACGGCGTCCAGTCCACGGAGTGCAGCTCCATGGGGCGCCACTCCTTGCTCACCCGCTCGCCCCGATCCAGGGTGTCGCGATAGTCGTTGACTAGCGTGGTGGCCAGCTCCGGTGCGATGGCTCCTTCGGCGATCAGCTGATCGGCGTAGATCTTGCGCGGGGTCGGGTGCTGCTTGATCTTCTGATACATCAGGGGCTGGGTCGCGCTCGGCTCGTCAGCCTCGTTGTGGCCGTGACGACGGTAGCAGACCAGCTCGATCACCACGTCGCGTTTGAAGGTGTTGCGGTAATCCAGGGCGATCTGGGTCACCAGCACCACGGCTTCCGGGTCATCCCCGTTGACATGCAGCACAGGGGCCTGCACCGCCTTGGCGATGTCGGTGCAATATTCGGTGGAGCGCAGGTCACGGATATAGGAGGTGGTGAAGCCTACCTGGTTGTTGATGACGATGCGCACCGTGCCACCCACGCCATAGGCACGGGTCTGGGACATGTTGAAGGTCTCGGCAACGACCCCCTGCCCCGCGATGGCGGAGTCACCGTGGATGGTGATGGGCAGGACGCTGGAGCCGTCCTTGTCACCGCGGCGGTCCATACGGGCACGCACGGAGCCGATGACCACGGGGTTGACGATCTCGAGGTGCGACGGGTTGAACGCCAGCGCCAGGTGGACGTTGCCGCCCGGGGTGGCGAAATCGGAGGAGAAGCCCATGTGGTACTTCACGTCCCCTGTGCCCCAGGATTCGCCGTGCTTGCCGGCGAACTCGTCGAACAGGTCCTGGGCGCGCTTGCCCAGTACGTTGATGAGCACGTTGAGGCGACCGCGGTGGGCCATGCCGATGACGGCTTCCTTGCAACCCTGCTCACCTGCGCGGCGAATAAGCTCTTTGAGCATGGGCACCATGGCATCGCCCCCTTCCAGGGAGAAACGCTTGGCCCCCGGGAACTTGGCACCCAGGTATTTTTCCAGCCCTTCGGCGGCGGTCAGGCTCTCGAGGAAGCGGGTCTTCTCTTCGAGGGTATAGTTGCCCTTCCCTTCGATGGATTCCAGCCTGTCTTGCAGCCAGCGCTTCTCCTCGGTGGAGGTAAGGTGCATGTAGTCGGCGCCGATGCTGCCGCAATAGGTTTTCTTCAGCGAGGCATACAGATCGGAGAGCACCATGGTCTCGCGACCGATGGCGTAGGAGCCCACATTGAAGGTGGCCTCCATGTCTGCACCTTGCAGGTTGTGGAAGGCCGGATCCAGCTCGGCGACCGGCTCGCGCTGCCACAGACCCAGAGGGTCCAGGTTGGCGTTCTGGTGACCGCGGAAGCGGAAGGCGTTGATCAGTTGCAGTACGCGAACCTGTTTGGCATCCACCTGGGGATCGGAGACGGGAGCGCTGTAACGGGAGGAGTCCTTGGCCAGGCGGCGGAAATAGTCGCGAACCTGGGAGTGGGGTTGTTCTACTGCATGTCCGTTGACCTGGGGCAGCGACTGGAACAGGCTGCGCCATTCGTCGGCAACGGAGTCGGGGTTTTCCAGGAAGGATTCGTACAAATCCTCAATGTAGCTTGCATTCGCACCAGCCAGGTGAGATGACTCCAACCAGGCCTTCATCACGCCGTTATGCATTTCTATCCCTTGTACATCTTGTTCGCTGCACTGCAGCTTGTAGGGTCATAGCCATCCCGGGGCGGGATGGCTATCCAGAGGTCGGGCCCGGCGCAAGGCGCCCTGGCCCCGATACTACACGGCCCGGTTGAGCAACATCGACTTGATCTGACCGATGGCCTTGGTCGGGTTCAAGCCCTTGGGACAGACGTTCACGCAGTTCATGATGCCGTGGCAGCGGAACACGCTGAAGGCGTCATCCAGGTTGCCCAGTCGCTCACTGGCCGCAGTGTCGCGGCTGTCCGCCAGCCAGCGATAGGCGGCGAGCAGGCCGGCCGGACCGATGAACTTGTCCGGGTTCCACCAGAAGGAGGGGCAAGAGGTGGAGCAGCAGGCACAGAGTATGCACTCGTACAGGCCATCCAGCTTGGCGCGCTCTTCGGGGGATTGCAGGTGCTCACGCACGGGCGGCAGTTTTTCGTCGTTGATGAGGAAGGGTTTGACCTTCTCCCACTGGGTGTAGAACTGGGTCATGTCGATCACCAGATCCCGGATCACCGGCAGACCGGGCAAGGGTCGAATGACGACCTTGCTGCCCTTCTTCAAGAGATCGGAGAGCGGCGTGATGCAGGCCAGACCGTTCTTGCCATTCATGTTGAGACCGTCAGATCCACAGACCCCTTCGCGGCAGGAGCGGCGGAAGGCGAGCGTGGGATCCAGCTCCTTGAGCTGGATCAGTGCGTCGAGCACCATCATGTCGGAACCTTCAGGAATATCAAGACGATAATCCTTCATATACGGGACGTTATCAACGTCCGGATTGTATCTGTAGACAGAGAATGTGACGTTCATTGTGCTTGGCTCCGCAATCAGTAAGTCCGGACCTTGGGCGGGAACGCCTCACGGGTCTTGGGTGACATGTTGACAGCGCGACGGGTCATGGACTCGGTGTCCGGATGATAGAGGCTGTGGCACAGCCAGCTCTCATCGTCACGCTCCGGGAAGTCGAAGCGGCTGTGGGCGCCACGACTCTCGGTACGGAAGTTCGCCGCCACCGCGGTGGCATAGGCGGTCTCCATCAGGTTGTCCAGCTCCAGGCACTCGATGCGCTGGGTATTGAACTCCTTGGAGGTGTCGTCCAGACGGGCGTTCTTGAGACGCTCGCGGATGAGTTTCAGCTCGGCCAGCCCTTCTGCCATGGCATCCCCTTCCCGGAACACGGAGAAGTTGTTCTGCATGCAGCGCTGCAGATCCTTGCGGATCTGGGCCGGGTCTTCCCCGTCACGGTTGTTTTCCCAGCGGTTGAAGCGCTCCAGCGCCTTGGCGATGTCGGCGTCGGTGGCTTCCACACCGTGCTCCATCGAACCAAGGGTCTCCACCAGGTGCATGCCGGCAGCACGACCGAACACCACCAGATCCAGCAGGGAGTTGCCGCCCAGACGGTTGGCACCGTGCACGGAGACGCAGGCGATCTCGCCCACCGCGAACAGACCGACCACCGGCACGTCGTTGCCATCCTTGTCCTGGGTCAGGCACTGGCCGTTCACGCTGGTCGGCACGCCGCCCATCATGTAGTGGCAGGTCGGGATGATGGGGATGGGCTCTTTGACCGGATCCACGTGGGCGAAGGTGCGAGAGAGCTCGCAGATGCCCGGCAGGCGGGATTCCAGCACCTCTTTGCCCAGATGATCCAGCTTGAGCTTGATGTGCGGGCCCCAGGGACCGTCACAGCCACGGCCTTCGCGGATCTCGATCATGATGGAACGGGCCACCACGTCGCGACCGGCCAGATCCTTGGCGTTTGGTGCATAACGCTCCATGAAGCGCTCGCCGTCCTTGTTCAGCAGGTAGCCGCCTTCACCACGGCAACCTTCGGTGACCAGTACCCCTGCCCCGGCGATACCGGTGGGGTGGAACTGCCAGAACTCCATGTCCTGCACGCCGACCCCGGCACGCAGCGCCATGCCGACGCCGTCACCGGTGTTGATGTGGGCGTTGGTGGTGGACTGGTAGATGCGACCGGCGCCGCCGGTGGCGAGCACGGTGGCCTTGGCCTTGAAGTAGACGACCTCGCCGCTCTCCATGTCGATGGCGGTACAGCCGACGATATGGCCATCCTGGTTCTTCACCAGATCTAGGGCATACCACTCGGAGAAGACGGTGGTCTTGTTCTTGACGTTTTGTTGATACAGGGTGTGCAGCAGGGCGTGACCGGTACGGTCGGCTGCCGCCGCGGTGCGGGCAGCCTGCTCGCCGCCGAAGTTTTTGGACTGACCGCCGAACGGACGCTGGTAGACGGTACCGTTGTCAAAGCGGGAGAAAGGCAAGCCCATGTTCTCCAGCTCATAGATGGCCTCGGGGCCGGTCTTGCACATGTACTCGATGGCTTCCTGATCACCGATATAATCGGAGCCCTTGACGGTGTCATACATGTGCCACTGCCAGTTGTCGTCGTGGGCATTGCCCAGGGCGACCGTGATCCCGCCCTGGGCGGAGACCGTGTGGGAACGGGTCGGGAAAACCTTGGATAACAGGGCGCAGCTCTTGCCGGACTGGGCAATCTGCAGCGCGGCGCGCATACCGGCGCCACCGGCACCGATCACGACCGCATCAAATTCACGAGTTGGAATAGTCACCTTACACACCCCACAGCACGACGAAACCAGTCATCACATAGACAAACAGCACCACCACCAGCACAAACTGCAGCGCACCGCGCAGTCCGACCGGCTTGATATAGTCGGTCAGCACCTGCCACAGACCGATCCAGGCGTGGATCAAGACGCATACGAGCGTCAGCAGGGTGAAGACCTTGGTGAAGGTGTTGGAGAAGAAGCCGGTCCACACCTCGTAGGTGATGTCGTTGAACGCGACAAAGCCAACCAGATAGAGGACGTAGCACGTCATGATGAGGGCGGTGGCGCGGATCAGGATGTAATCATGAACACCGCTGCGCCCGAAAGTTGCAGAATTGGTTACCATACCAGCACCCCCGCCAATACCGCCAAAACCGCGGTGATCACGAAGGCCACACGGGCACTCTGATTACCGGATTCCAGCTCTTCCCAATAGCCCATGTCCATGACCAGGTGCCGCAGACCGCCCACGATGTGGTAAGCCAGCGCGGTCAGGATCCCCCACAGCACGAACTTGACCAGGAAGTTGTCCATGATGGCAACGACCGATTCAAATCCTTCGGGAGAGGCGAGTGAAGTACCAAGCATCCACAGCAAGATGGCCAATGCCACAAAGGTGATGACCCCTGAGACACGATGCAAGATGGAAGCGATGGCGGTGACAGGAAAGCTGATCGTCTGTAGGTCGAGGTTTACAGGTCTCTGTTTGTTTTTCACGGCTTTGCCCACTCAGCTCCATTGAGCACGTTAGTTATTGTTTTCACACGCTTTGAGGGCGAGGAGTGGCATTTGTTAGGTTTTTGTTACCAAAACAACTCAGGAAAGCCAAAAATAACATTTTCGATATCACATCTGGCTTTGCGAAAGCGTTTCAAACACCGACGACCATCACCCACGTGGCGCATTATATCGGCGGCCTTAACCAATGACAATCAAATAGCTACACAGAAAATCCAAAACCGTAAACCAGATCTCACAACAGCTTTAACAAGTCATTAATGATCATCCAGCAAAATTGACAAAGACATGGTTCTCTGGTTCAAATAAGGCGCTCCAGCCGCCGTGGTACGGGTAAGAACCTTTGCCAGCGTCATAACAGTCGTAATAAAGTAGGGCTGGAACCAATTATAAAAGAGCAAAGGAGACGTGCTATGGCTGATAAGATAGCCACCCTACATCTGCCCGGAAAAGAGCCGGTTGAACTGCCGATCCTCTCCGGTACCGTTGGACCCGATGTGATCGATGTCAGAAAGCTGGGCACGCAAGGATATTTCACCTTCGACCCCGGCTTCATGGCCACCGGTTCTTGCAAATCTTCCATCACCTACATCGATGGCGACCAGGGTGTCTTGCTGCACCGCGGTTACCCCATCGCCCAGTTGGCCACCCAGGCCAGCTACCTCGAAGTCTGCTACATCCTGCTGTACGGCGAGGCCCCCACCAAGACCCAATATGCGGAATTTGAACGTCTGGTCACCCGCCACACCATGGTGCACGAACAGATCGCCTTCTTCTTCCGTGGCTTCCGCCGCGACGCCCACCCCATGGCCGTCATGTGCGGCGTGGTCAGCGCACTGTCCGCCTTCTATCACGACGCCCTCGACATCAACAACGAGGAGCATCGCGAGATCTGTGCCTTCCGTCTGCTCTCCAAGATGCCGACCCTGGCCGCCATGTGTTACAAGTACTCCATCGGCCAGCCCTTCATGCAGCCGCGCAACGCCCTCTCCTATGCAGGCAACTTCCTGCACATGATGTTTGGCGTGCCGACCGAAGAGTACAAGGTCAACCCCATCGTCGAGCGCGCCATGGACCGCATCTTCACCCTGCATGCGGACCATGAGCAAAACGCCTCCACCTCCACCGTGCGTCTGGCCGGCTCTTCCGGTGCCAACCCGTTTGCCTGTATCGCCGCGGGGATCGCCTCCCTGTGGGGCCCGGCCCACGGTGGTGCCAACGAAGCCTGCCTCAAGATGCTCGAAGAGATTGGCTCCGTGGATCGCATTCCCGAGTACATCGGCCGCGCCAAGGACAAGAACGATCCGTTCCGTCTGATGGGCTTCGGTCACCGGGTCTACAAGAACCACGATCCCCGTGCCACCGTGATGCGCGAAACCTGCCACGAGGTACTGACCGAGCTGCAGATCAAGGATCCGCTGCTGGACGTGGCCATGGAGCTGGAGCGCATCGCGCTGTCCGACCCCTACTTCATCGAGAAGAAGCTCTACCCGAACGTGGACTTCTACTCCGGCATCATCATGAAGGCCATCGGCATCCCCATGTCCATGTTCACCGTGATCTTCGCCATTTCCCGCACCATCGGCTGGATTGCCCACTGGAACGAGATGCACTCGGACCCGGATCAGAAGATCGGCCGTCCCCGTCAGCTTTACACCGGTCAGCCCCTGCGCGAATTCGTGCCCCTCGACCAGCGCTGAGCCCGATCTGTCATGGTTTGTTACAAAGGCGGTCATTGACCGCCTTTTCTTTTGCAGGTTTAATCGCGCCCTTTTACGCCAAGGACATTCATCATGAAATCTCCCCTGCTCCTCAGCTCCGCCCTCCTGCTCAGCGCCTGCCAGAGCGCCCCGACCACCGAAACCCTCTATATCCAGGACAAGCTGGCAGACTGCGTCGGTGTCGCCCCCATGAAGTGCATGCAGGTACGCAGTCAGCCGGGCGAGAGCTGGAGCCTCTTCTATCAGCAGATCGAAGGCTTCACCTTCGAGCCGGGCTACCGCTACCAGCTGGAAGTGACCAGGGAGCAACTTGCCGATGTGCCGGCCGATGCCCCTTCCTTGCGCTACCAGCTGGTCAAGATCGTGAGCAAGGAACCGGTTCGCTGACGAGTCGCTGACAGGTGACCCGGTTTCGTTTGTGTGCTCTCTGGGGTATGCTGTCACCCCTTTTTGCCACGGTTTGAGTACGGACCCGACCCGCATCATGATCACGATCCGCACCATCCGCACGCCAGACTGGCCCGCCATCATGGCCATCCAGCACGAGTGTTATCACCAGTTTGAACCCGAGTCCCTCGAGGTGATGCAGAGCAAGACCCAGCTGGCCCCCGCCTCCTGCTGGGTGGCCGAGCGTCAGGGCAAAGTGCTGGGTTACCTGCTCTGCCACCCCTGGCGTGCCCACCAGCCCCCGCCCCTCTCGGTGCCGATGAAGGCGCTGGCCGGCCACGACGAGTTCTATCTGCACGATCTCGCTGTCTCGAGCAAGGCACGCGGCCTGGGTGTCGGACAGCGACTGCTGGCAAGGGCGCTCGCTTTCGCGAGCCATGCAGGATATCGCCATGCAGGCCTGGTGGCGGTTCAGGATGCCCCCGCCTTCTGGCGCAAGCAGGGGTTTGTGCCCGCCGACACCGGCAAATCGCTGGTGGAGTATGGTGACGGGGCTGTCTATATGCGGTTGCCCCTGGCAGACAGCGGTCCCGAACCGGGAACCATCAGCAGAGTTCAATAAAAAGAATTCAATAAAAAGAATTCAATAAAAAGAGTTCAATAAAAAAGGCGCCTTTCGGCGCCTTTTTCTATTTCGCGTTGTGCTCCCGACGGGGAGATCAAGCCTTGAACTTGCTGAACACCAGAGAGGCGTTGGTACCGCCAAAGCCGAAGCTGTTGGACATGACGGTATTGAGATCCGCGGTTTCGTACTCGCGTACGATGGGCAGGCCCACGGCCTTCTCGTCCAGGTTCTCGATGTTGATGCTGGGGGCGATGAAGCCGTGTTCCATCATCAGCAGGGAGTAGACGGCCTCGTGCACGCCGGCGGCGCCCAGGGCATGACCGGTCATCGCCTTGGTGGCGGAGAGCTTGGGTGCATTGCTGCCAAACAGGGTCTGAATGGCTTCCAGCTCCTTGGTGTCACCAACCGGAGTAGAGGTACCGTGAGTGTTGATGTAGTCCACCTTGCCGACACCCTGCATCGCCATCTTCATGCAACGCACGGCGCCTTCACCGCTCGGGGCCACCATGTCGTAGCCGTCGGAGGTCGCACCGTAACCGGTGATTTCGGCGTAGATGTGGGCACCACGGGCCAGGGCGTGTTCCAGCTCCTCGACCACCAGGATGCCGCCGCCACCGGAGATGACGAAGCCGTCGCGGTCCGCATCATAGGTGCGGGACGCTTTTTCCGGGTTGTCGTTGTACTTGGTGGAGAGCGCGCCCATGGCGTCGAACTGGATGGTGGAAGACCAGTCCAGCTCCTCGCCGCCACCGGCAAAGATGATGTCCTGCTTGCCAAGCTGGATCAGTTCCAGGGCGTGACCGATGCAGTGGGCAGAGGTCGCACAGGCGGAGCTGATGGTGTAGTTGACACCTTTTATCTTGAACGGGGTGGCAAGACAGGCGGAGGTGGTGGAGGACATGGTACGCGGCACCATGTAGGGACCCACCCGCTTGACGCCCTTTTCACGGGCGATATCGGCAGATTCGGAGGTGTTCTTGCCGGAGGCGCCGCCGGAACCGGTCACGATGCCGGTACGCTCGTTGGAGACCATCTCTTCCGGCAGGCCGGCATCTTCGATGGCCTGCTGCATGGAGAGGTAGGCGTAGGCCGCGGCGTCACCCATGAAACGCATGACTTTACGGTCGATCAGTTCAGACGGATCGAGTTTGATGTTACCCCAGACACGGCTGCGCAGGTTGTACTGCTCGAACTGCTCGGAATAGGTGATGCCGGATTTGCCTGCTTTCAGGGAGGCCAGTACCTCTTCCTTATTGTTGCCGATACTGGAGATGACGCCGATACCGGTGATCACTGCTCTTCTCATTAATTCATCTCGTCTGGAAAAACTGGCACCGAGTCTACCCGCTTTCGGCTGCCAAACTGGTCTGCTTTCACGTAGAATGCCCGCGATTTTGTGACGCGAGCCGAGGAAAACGTGAGTCAAACATCCTTACATCATGCCCGATTGGACTGGAACGAAGCGGGAACTCCAGTCTCCAGTGAGTTCGGGGATGTGTACTTTTCCAATGATAACGGTCTAAGTGAAACCCGCTACGTCTTTTTGCAGCAAAATCGACTGCCAGAGCGATTTTCGCACCACGATAGTGACAGTTTCGTGATTGGTGAAACAGGTTTCGGTACAGGACTTAACTTTCTGGCCACAATGGCCGCCTTTCTGGAACAGGCCCCCCTGTCCGGCAACGGATCCCGGCTGCACTTCATCAGCGTCGAGAAATACCCTCTTACCCAGGCCGATCTGCGCAAGGCCCTGGCCGCCTGGCCCGAGCTTGCCCCCTTGAGCCAGCCTCTCATCGACCAGTGGCCGTTGCCGGTCTCCGGCTGCCATCGCCTGCTCTTTGCCGATGGCCGCATCCGCCTCGACCTCTGGTTTGGCGACATCAAGGAGATGCTGCCCCAGGTGCCCCATCCGGCAACCGGTCTGGTGGACGCCTGGTATCTGGACGGTTTCTCCCCTGCCAAGAACCCAGAGATGTGGACCCAGGATCTCTTCGACGATCTCGCTCGCCTCGCCCGCCCCGATGCCACCCTCTCGACCTTTACCTGCGCCGGTTTCGTGCGACGAGGGCTGATTGCCGCCGGCTTTGCCATGAAGAAGGTGAAGGGCCACGGCAGCAAGCGGGAGATGCTGGCGGGTGTTCGGGAAGGCAAAGTGCCGCAGCAGAGCATCGCCCCCTGGTATGCCCGCCCCGCAGGGCGGGAGGGAGAGGTGCTGCTCATCGGTGGCGGCATCGCTTCCGCCATGACGGCGCTCTCTCTGGTGGAGCGGGGTCGGCACGTCACCTTGCTGTGCGAAGATGGCGAACCGGCCAGCGGCGCCTCCGGCAATCGGCAGGGGGCGCTCTACCCCCTGCTCAACGGCGAGCACGATGCCCTGTCGCGCTTCTATTCGCTGGCCTTTGGCTTTGCCAGAAACCGGCTGCTGGCCCTGGCAAAGCACCACCCCGTCGCCTTCTCTCTGTGTGGCGTCACCCAACTCGGCTACGACGACAAATCCGCCGCCAAGCTTGCCAAGATGAGTCAGGGCCCCTTCCCCCCTGAGCTGATGCACCCACTCTCGGCAGCGGAGGTTGAGCAGGTGGTCGGCCTGCCCTGCGATGCGGATGGCGTGAGCTATCCCCTGGGGGGCTGGCTCTGTCCGGCGGATCTCACCCGCGCCGCCATCAGGGAGGCGCAGGCCAGCGGGCGGCTGGAAGTGGTGTTCAATGCCGCTGCGACCCACATTGCCGAGCAGGACGGTGGTTGGCGAGTGGAGAGCCGGGATGGCCGCCAGTGGCGTGCCCCCAATCTGGTGGTGGCAGCCGGGCATCAGCTGCCAGCCCTTCTCCCCTTTGCCGAGCTGCCGCTCTATCCGGTGCGCGGCCAGGTGAGCCATGTGCCAACCACGGCTGGCTTGAGCCAGCTCAAGACCGTGCTCTGCTACGACGGCTACCTCACCCCGGCCCACAACGGTGCGCACTGCATCGGGGCCAGCTATGGCCGCAACCAGACCGATCTTGCCTACCGCGCCGACGAGCAGGAGCAGAACAGGGCGCGGCTGCAAGCCTGTGTGCCCCATCAGCGCTGGCCTGCCGAGGTGGATGTGAGCGGCAACCAGGCGCGGGTGGGGGTGCGCTGCGCCAGCCGGGATCACCTGCCGGTCGCCGGACCCGTCGTCCGGTTGGCGGCGCTGGTGGATCATGACGTCAACGCCCCCGCGGATCAGCAGAGCGCGCTGCCCCTGCACGCCGGCCTCTACGTGCTGGGGGCGCTCGGCTCCCGGGGTCTGTGCTCGGCGCCCCTGTGCGGCGAGCTGGTCGCCAGCGAGATCTGCGGCGATCCCCTGCCGCTGGCCGCCGATCTGCTGGAGGCGCTCCACCCCGCCCGCTACTGGGTGCGAAGACTGCGTAGGGGCAAACCGCTGCGCGACTAGCCACCCAGGAGCCGGGGCTGCCCGCCTCCACCCCATTGGCGCACCAACAAAAAAACGGGCTCAATCAGCCCGTTTTTTTATGTTTCCCATGAGTGGCCATGGGCCTGTACACGTGTTATCAGCCAGCCCTGGGCCAGACGACCCCCAGCTTGCGCCCCTGATCGGTCTGGCTGGCCAGGGTGTCGAACCGCGCCCGGGTTGCCTCCAGCACCGCCTGCCCTGCCTGCCAGCCCTGATGCTCCAGGGTTGGGCAATCCCGGGTCACCGGCAACTGGGCGAGGCGCGTGCCAAGCTGGCTCACGCTCTCCAGCAGAATATCCTTGTGACGGCTCTCGTAGTCAAACATGGCGGCCACCAGCTTGTCCCATTTCTGGCGCTCCTTCGCGGGCGCACGGGCCTTG
Source organism: Aeromonas sp. PS2Canimalfood6 (assembly GCF_048276795.1). Taxonomy (NCBI): domain Bacteria; kingdom Pseudomonadati; phylum Pseudomonadota; class Gammaproteobacteria; order Aeromonadales; family Aeromonadaceae; genus Aeromonas; species Aeromonas sp. PS2Canimalfood6. The sequence goes on along the minus strand of NZ_JBLUXC010000007.1, from coordinate 40,313 downwards.
TCCATCCAGTTGGGCACCCTGACCTGGATGCGGGCACGAACGCTGGCCTGCTCCAGCTCGCAGCGTGTCGCCGTCGCCTTCGTCTGCAACTGCCAGGAGAGCTGATAGCTGGCCTTGCCGATGTGCCCGTCCGCCTGGGTGGGCGACAAGGCGGTGATCTGGCGCATCACGGCCCCCACATCGGCCCCGGAGACCCGATAGAACTGGAAGTCGACCTTGATATCGGGGGCGACCTTCACACCGGCATAGTGGGAAGGTACAGCACCGATTGAGGCGGCATAAATGAGGGCCACCGTCACCCCTGTCTTGCTGAAGAGTCCCATCTGTCCGCGGCTTTGCTCCTTGTGAGTCCCGGCTTAATTTCAATTAATAATCAATGAATTAATAACCCGATAGGGAGATTACCCCTGATCCAGCCCCCTGTCATCCGCTCTTGGCACCCGGTTACTGCAAACGTGCGAGTCATCACCCCGGCTCAGGCGGGGATTTGCAGTCGAGATCACAAGCTGCCATCGAATGGATGGTGAAATACTCCTTAGTGGGTAATATCCGCAGTGTTTTTGTTGGCCGATGCCGGATAGTCCAGCGCAACCCTCTGGTGAGCCCTGGCAGGCCACCCCCTCACTTCAACTCTTGGGAAGGTTTTATGATAGAACTCCTGATCGGTACCCTGGTCACCCTGGCCGTGGGTCGCTACATCTTCAAGGGCTACTCCGCCACCGGGGTACTGCTCAGCGGCGGCCTGCTGCTGCTGGCGATCACCGCCCTGATGGGCAAGGCGGTGCTGCCGGCGAGCGTCCCCTCCACCGGCCACATGGCCACCGACATCTTCGAATACGTGCGCTTCCTGCTGGTCGACAGGGGGGGTGGCCTCGGCATGCTCATCATGGTGCTGTGCGGCTTTGCTGGCTACATGAGCCACATCGGCGCCAACACCATACTGGTGAAGCTCGCGAGCAAGCCCCTCGGTGTCATCAAGTCCCCCTACATCCTGCTGGTGGCCGCCTATCTGGTCGCCTGCGCCATGTCGCTGGCGGTGAGCTCCGCGACTGGCCTCGGGGTTCTGCTGATGGCCACCCTCTTCCCGCTGATGGTCAACATGGGGATCTCCCGTGGCGCGGCAGCGGCGGTGTGCGCCTCGCCGGCCGCCATCATCCTCTCCCCCACCTCGGGGGACGTGGTGATGGCCGCCCAGGCCGCGAACATGGAGCTCATCGAGTTTGCCTTCAAGCTGACCCTGCCCATTTCCCTGGTGGCCATCGCCGCCATGGCGGTGACCCACTTCTTCTGGCAGCGTTATCTGGATCAGAAGGCCGGGGAGCACAACGCCGCGGTCGCCCCGAGCGATCTCGTCACCGACGCCCCCGGCTTCTACGCCATCCTGCCCTTCACCCCCATCATCGGTGTGCTGCTGTTTGACGGCAAACTGGGGCCCAAGCTCGACATCGTCACCATCATCGTCATCTGCCTGGTGCTGGCCGCCCTGCTGGAGCTGGTGCGCAAGCGCAACGGCCGCGAGCTGCTGGACGGACTGCAGGTGTGCTGGCGCAACATGGCCGACGCCTTCGCCGGCGTGGTGATGCTGCTGGTGGGTGCCGGGGTCTTTGCCCAGGGTCTGATGGGGCTCGGTTTCATCGCCAACCTCCTGGATCTGGCCCAGAGCTTCGGTACCGGCGGCATCGTCATCATGCTGGTGCTGGTGGTCATCACCACCCTGGCGGCCTTTACCACGGGTTCCGGCAACGCCCCCTTCTACGCCTTCGTGGAGCTCATCCCCCATTTGGCCACCAGCCTCGGCGTCAACCCGGCCTATCTGGTGATCCCCATGCTGCAGGCATCCAACCTCGGCCGCACCATCTCGCCGGTCTCCGGGGTGGTGGTCGCCTGTGCGGGGATGGGCAATCTCTCTCCGTTCGAGGTGGTCAAACGTACCTCGCTGCCGGTGGCCGTCGGCCTGCTGGTAGTGATCCTCACCACCCAGATCATGGTTCCCGCCTGACTCTTTACCGGCCCGGCTGCCGCCGGGCTGGTATCCCCCCCACCCCATGCAGTAGACTCGGTGCTCTTTTTTCCTAAGGAGGACCGAGCCTTGAGTATGACGGTTCAACTTGCCCACTTCAGCGACTGCCACTCCCATTTCGATGGCGCCCCCATGCGCTTCTCCCCCGATGGCGAGTCCGAATGGCGCACCCAGTGCGGCGGCTATGGCCGCATCCTGACCCGGCTCACCGCCCTGCGCCAACAGGCCGAGGCAGCCGGCCAGACCTGCCTGCTGCTGCATGGCGGCGATACCTTCCAGGGGTCACTTTACTTCAACCGCTTCAAAGGGCGGGCCAATGCGGACCTGCTGGCCCTCTTGCAACCGGATGCCATGGTGATCGGCAACCACGAATTCGATCTGGGCAACGGGCCGCTGGTGGAATTTTTGCGCCAGCTCGATTTCCCGGTGCTCGCCGCCAACATCGACAACCGTCAGGAGCCCGCCGATGTCCCGCTGCGGCTGCAGGGACTGCCGCGGCTGTTTGACGCGAGCCGCCCCTGGCACAAGCGCGTCATCGACGACGTGCCCTTCGCCCTGCTCGGCATCACGCTGCCGCAGATGGCCGCCATCGCGAGCCCCGATCCCCACACCCGTTTCCACGGTATCGAAGAGACCTTGAGCCGCGCCCTCGGCGAGATCAAGGCCGCCGGCATCCACCACATCATATTGCTGAGCCACCTGGGTCTGGCGCAGGACAAGCGACTGGCGACCCGCTTCCCCGAGCTCAGCCTCATCGTCGGCGGACACACCCACAGCCTGCTGGGGGATCTGGCGCCGCTCGGGCTCGACAGCGAAGGCAGCTATCCCCTCATGGTGAACGGGGTGGCCATCCTGCACGCCGCCCACAGCGCCCTCTGTCTCGGGGTGTGCGAACTCACCTTCGACGAGCAGGGACGCGTGTGCCAAAGCCGCGGCCAGCTGGAGTGGTTACCCTGGGATCCCTGGCCCTTTGCTTCCCCGCCTCCTGCGGGGCTGCACTTCTGCGAACCGGCCCCCGAGCTCGAGCAGCATCTGGCCAGACGCTATCGCCCCGAGCTCGAAACCATGACCCGGCGCGTGGTGACCCGGCTCGCTGATCCGCTCCATCACCAGCGCCTGCCCGATGACAGCCTGCCCGCCGGCAGCCAGGTCGCCCCCCTGGTAGCGAGTGCCATGCTGGCCAGTGCCCGCGAACAGGTGGGTCAGGTGGACTTTGCCCTGCACAATGCCGGGGGCGTACGCTGCTCCCTCGAGCCCGGCCCCCTGACCGAAGCAGACGTTGCCGGACGCCTGCTGCCCTTTGCCATTCCCCTCACCCTCTACCGGGTGCACGGCCATGAACTGGCCGAAGCGCTGGAGGGGGCCATCGACAACGCCACCAACAACGGGGGGACGGGCAATGGCAGCGGCAGCTTCCCCTATACCGCCGGGGTGCGCTTCTGCTATCAGGCCGACAGACCCAAAGGGGAGAGGATCACTCGCCTGGAATGGGAAGCCAGCCCTGGTCAGTGGCAGCACGTCGAGCCGGATGCCATCTATCGCGGGGTCTCCAGTGCCTATACCGCCTCCGGCAAGGAGGGCTACACGGCCCTTGCCCGCACCCTGACCCAGCACAATCAGGAGCTCGGCATCACCCTGGCGGATGCCTTCCTGCGCTGGGCACGCCACCTGCCGGAACTCAGCCCCCTGCCGGCCTTGGTGGAGTATCACGGCCAGTGAATCTGGCACCGGCCCATCCCGGGTCGGTGCCGCCTTTCCCCCGCATAGGGGAATCCTGATCCGCTCCCAGGCGCAGGCCCCCTACCATGCAACCTCAGGCTGTGACGCCCGACTGCGCCAGCCCTGTCTTGTGATGGGGCCTGCCAGTGCAGCCAGAGGCGTGAAAACGATACTTTTACGAATTATTTCAGGTGCCTACACTTCTTCCATTGCATCGTGCAGCCCGGCTCGGCAAGATAAGCCCGCTTTTTCAGTCTTTCCCGCAGGAACAGGTCACCCATGAATCATGCCATCCGCTTTACCCCGCACCGCCACAATCCCGGGATCAGGCCGTCGGTCATCTTGCTCACCGCCCTGATGGCTCTGCTGTTCTGTCTGCGCAATCCGCTGTTCCACGGCATGGCCCCGGGATTTGATGCCTCCCTGTTTGCGGTGATGGGCAAGATGTGGAGCGAGGGGGGCGTACTCTATCGGGACATGATCGACATCAAGGGTCCCATGATCTTCGCCCTCGATGCACTGGGCTATGGCCTTGGTGGCTTCTTCGGGATCTGGCTGCTGGAGTGGGTGCTCTGCTGGCTGGGCCTCATGGCGAGCTGGCAGGCTTTTTCGCAGCTCGGGCTCTCGGTGCGGGCGCGACTTGGCAGCATGCTGGCCCTGCTGGCGCTCTACAGCACTCGCTACTACTACGGCAACATGACAGAGGACTGGACATTCCATCTGGCCCTCATCGCCCAGTGGGCTTTCATCACCATGCTGCTGGACAAGCGATTCAGCTGGGGACCGGCCCTGGTCGCCGCACTCACCTTCGCCATCGTGGCCTGGATGCGCACCAACAACGGCGCCTTCTGGGGTGCCTGGTATCTGGTGCTCTTCTGTCACTGGTGCCTGCGCGAGCAGTGGCGCTGCGCCTTTGCCCTGCTCTTTTCCAGCCTGCTTGGACTGGCCCTCGTCGGCGGCCCGCTCTATGCCTACTTCCAGCACCACGACGTGCTGGCCGAGTTCAAATACTACGCCTTCGGCATCTTCTTTGAAGGGAGCTACGGCAACGGCTTCTCTCCTGAGGTGGGCGCCGTCGGTCTGCTGCGCACCGGCCTCATCATGCTGCTGCCCGCCTTCCTCGTGCTGATGCTCGGGCGCCGCCAGGAGTGGTATCTCCCCGCGCTGTGCGCCACCCTGCTGGGGGTGCTGTTCACCCTGATCGCCAACTCGGTCTCCGGCCATGTGTTCGATCACTATGACGTGCTCTATCTGCAGCTTGGCCTGCTGCCGCTCGCCTGCCTGCTGGACAGAAGCGAGCAGCGATCCGATGCCCTGGGGCTACTTTGCATCTCCCTGGTGGTGCTGACCGCCAGCTGGTTGCTGGCCCAGCAGCTCGGCTATGGCTGGAGCACCAAGGAGTGGTCTCTGGAGCGGGTGCGCGAGGTGCTCGGCAACAGCCTGCTGTGGGCCTTGCCCGTGCTCATTCTGGTCCCGCTCTGGCGCGCCTGGGACGTGCGAAGCGCCACCCCCTGGCTCGCCTCGCTGGCCATGCTGGCGCTGCTGGTCAACAACGCCTGGGAAGGCAATCTCAAGGGCAGGCCGTTCAATCCCCCCGCCCAGGTCAGGGTCGATCGTATCCTGGCCGAGACGGCGCCCACCGACAAGATCTGGGTCGATGGCATCCAGCCGCAATACTACCTCTGGACCGATCGCCAGCCGGCCTCCGCCTATCTGTTCTTTGCCAACGTCAACCCGCCCTACGATGTGCGCGAGCGGGTGCTGGCTGACATCCAGCGCCAACAACCCAAATTCATCATCGCCAAACCGGAGCGGGTGGCACAGGAGCTCAAGACTCCGACCTCCCCCTCCCACCTTGCCTTCTACCAGTATCTGGCAGCCCAGTATGAAGAGGTGGACCCGGGCCTGTACCGGCGCCGCTAATCAGGCACACAGAAGGGGCCATCCTGGTGGTGGCCCCTTTTCGTTGTCGTCATAAAGAGGGGGGCCGACCATGTTCAAGGGGCCCCATCCTGACTACAATGGCGCTCTTTTTTGCGGCAGAGGGAAGAATCATGGCGGAGCTGACTTATCTGGGGGGCTATCCGGAGCCACTCAAGGCTCAGGTACAGCAGTTGATTGCGGCGGGCAAACTCGGCGAGATGCTGGCCAAGCGCTACCCGCAAACCCACCTCGTCCAGAGCGACAAGGCGCTGCTCGCCTATACCATGGAGCTGAAGAACCGCTACCTGAAAAGCTCCGCGCCGCTTTCCAAGGTGATCTTCGACGGCAAGATCAACGTGATCAAGGATGCCCTGGGACTGCACACCTATGTCAGCCGGGTGCAGGGCAGCAAGCTCAAGGCCAAGAACGAGATCCGCATCGCCGCCCTGTTCAAGGAGGCCCATCCCGCCTTTCTCAAGATGATAGTGGTGCATGAGCTGGCCCACCTGAAGGAGAAGGATCACAACAAGGCTTTCTACCAGCTCTGCCAGCACATGGAACCGGACTATCATCAACTGGAGTTCGATCTCAGGCTCTGGCTCACCTGGCGTGATATCGAGCGTACCGCCCGCTGATCCCCTTGCAAGGAGGCAAGATGCGCCCATGGCACACACCTGTCCAGCCCGTTCGCCATGGGCACTGGTTGCTCCCGGGGCTGATGCTCTGGCTCTTCTCCCTGCCGCTGTCGGCCACCGAACGCTGGCAACGTGATGACTACCTTGTCCAGAGCTTCATGGAAATCGCCATGAAACGGGAGTATGGCCATGAACAACAGGAGCACTTCTCCCGCTGGCCGGGCCCCGTGCGTCTCAAGCTCGTCAACGAATTCGGCGACAAGCCGCTACAGGCCGAGGTCGTCAAGGTACAGACCCGTCACCTGAGCAGGATCACCGGTCACCCCATCGAGATTGTCAGCGACAACCCCAATCTCACCCTCATCATGACCCGGCACAAACAGATGGCGAGCTGGGCTGCACGCACCATGCGCCAGGACGAGTCGGTGCGCATCGCCCTCAAGGAGGGGATCTGCCTGGCCAATTTCGCCACCAACGCTCGCTACGAGATCACCCGTGCCACCATCATCATTCCGGTGGATTACAGCCGGGCAAAGGGCCGTTTTCTGGATTGCGTGGTGGAAGAGCTGAGCCAGGTGATGGGGCTGCCCAACGACTCGGACAAGGTGTTCCCCTCCATCTTCAATGACAGCAGCATCGACAGCTTTCTGACCGGGCTCGATTACGTGTTGCTCAAGCTTGCCTACCACCCGGCATTGCAACCGGGCATGACGGCGGACGAGGTACGCACGGCGCTCCCCACCGCCCTCAAGGCACTGCGTGCCAATGGCGACATCGCACAGGCCACCCAACGAGTGCAAGTCGACAGCCTCAAGCGTTGGGCGGGACTCTGAGCGCAGCCAGAAACATTACTCTTTCGCCTTTCGCCTTTCGCCTTTCGCCTTTCGCCTTCATGGTCATGCGCTTACCCCATCAACGCAACACGCAGCCCATGGCTGCGTGTTTTGAAGAGCGGTTCGGCAAAGCCGGTACAGGGATCATCACCCGACTGGAGGTTCCTCCTCGCGCCCTGGTGGATCACGACGATGTTTGCCGCTGAGAGCTTATCTTCAGGCCTCCAGAGCCTCTTCTTCCGGCATCCAGCTATCGGCGTTTTCCCACACCTCCTGCACCATGGCTTCGGCCAGCTCCTTGTCTTCCTTGCTGGCGCGACTGACCGTCAGAGCCATGGCACTACCCGGTGCCACCCGCACATGCAGATCGGGAAAGCGCTCACCCAGTTGCTTGAGCAGCTCCTGGCGCAAGGCCTCCATGGTCGAGGTGGGGATCTGGTGTTTTCTGTCGATGATGATTTCCAGGCGCATAAGGTACGTCTCCATGATAGTTTACTGTATTTTTATACAGTATTTTTAAAAAGTAAAGATGGTGGCTGCACATAGGCCCTCACCGCTCACACCTTCTCGCTGACGATGTGCAGCCGAACGGCCCCGATTTTCCCCCATCGCTGTCATCATGGAAAAAACAGTTGATATTGATTCTCATCCATCGCATTATCCATCTCTTGTTATAACATAACAAAAGAGGCAATCATGCGCCCCCATATTCACCCTGAATACCGCAAGGTTCTGTTCCGCGATCTCGCCAGCAATACCTACTTTCTGATCGGCTCCACGCTGGCCACCGATCGCACCAGAGAGTGGGAAGATGGCAACACCTACCCCTATGTGACGCTGGATGTCTCCAGCGCGTCCCACCCCTTCTATACCGGCAAACAGAAGCAGGTCGGCAAGGAAGGTCAGGTCGCTCGCTTCGGCCAGCGATTCGGTCAGTTCTTCAGCAAAGGAAAAGAGAAACAATGAAAGTCCTCGCCTCCCTGAAATCCGCCAAGTCGCGTCACCCGGACTGCCAGATCGTGCGTCGGCGCGGCAAGTTGTTCGTCATCTGCAAGAGCAATCCCAGGTTCAAGGCTCGTCAGGGCTGATTGCGCATCCGCCCCTCATGGATAACAAAAGCCCTCGTCATGAGGGCTTTGTCATCTCTGGGCTCTGCTCACAGCGGGGTGGCGCACTTGCGGTACTCGGTGGGGCTGACCCCTACCCGCTTTCGGAACACCCGCGAGAAGTAGAGCTGATCGTCATAGCCCACCTGCTGGCCTATGGTGGCGACCGACAGCGGCGTGGTCTGCAGCAGCAGCTTGGCCCGCATGATGCGCTGATCCTCGCGCCAGCGCACTATGCTCACCCCCACCTGCTCGCGAAACAGGTGCGCGAGGCGCGAGGGAGACAAGAATACCTGCTCCGCCAGCGCTTCCACCGAGATCTCGGCCGAGAGGGACTCGCTCAGGATCTGGCACGCCTCGTGGACCCGGTGATCGATGGCGGGATAGGCATTCTGGGACGATGCCTCGTAGCAGCGGATGAGCAACCGCTCCAAGAGGTTCATGGCCAGTTGCTCCGACATGGGCCGCAGCTGCTTGTGGGTCTCCTCGATGTCGAGGAAGAGGGCGTCGAATTCGGTGAGCAGCTGGTTGTCCGCCAGTTGCAGTCGCCCCACCTGCTCCGTCACCTGGGGCCACTTGAGCCAGTCAGTCCAATAGGCCCGCGGCCGGAAATAGACCCAGCGGTGATACCACTCCCGGGCATCCGGCGCCCGGCCGTAATGGTGCACCGCCGCTGGTGGAAAGAGCAGCAGGTCGCCGGGTTCCACGGTGAAGGCCTTGTCCCCCTGAAAGATCTGCCCCTTGCCCTTGATGGTCAGATTGACGATGAACCCCTTCATGCCGTGGGGCCTGTCGATGGTGAAATCCAGCGCGCTCCCCTGCTCGATGGGAGTCATCCCCGAGACCAGGAAGACGTCGAAGGCGTAGCCAGGCAGCAGGGGATTGAGTTGTTTCGGCTTCTCTTTTTGCATCGAGGACATGGCGGAAAACAGGGTTTCGGTAAAAAAGTCGACATGGGCCATTGTAGAGATCCGGCGTAGGAACCCCCTATGTTCGCAAGCTGTTCGTTGTGAAATTGTTGAACTGGCTCACAGCTTGCCGGGGAAAACACCGGGCCGGCGCGAGGCCGGCCCGGTGACGAGGAAAGACATCGCTCAGATACGGGCTTTGCGCACCTGCTTGTAGCGGTCGAACAGCACGGCGGCGAGCAGGATGAGGCCACGCACCACGTACTGGGCAAACGGGGAGATGTTGAGCAGGTTCATGGCGTTCTCCATCAGCCCCAGGATCAGCACCCCGGCGATGATATAGGATATCTTGCCGATCCCCCCCTTCATGGAGACCCCACCCAGCACGCAGGCGGAGATCACCACCAGCTCGAAGCCGATGGAGGTCATGGGCTGACCCGAGGTCATGCGGGATGCGAGGATGATGCCGGCGAGCGAGGCGATGAGCCCGGTCATGGTGAAGATGATGATCTTGGTGCGCACCACGTTGACCCCGGCCAGACGCGCCGCCTCCTCGTTGCCCCCCATGGCCAGGGTATTGCGCCCGAAGGTGGTCTTGTTGAGCAGCAGACCGAACAACACGAAGCAGACAGCCGTCAGCCAGATGGGCGTCGGGATGCCAAGCAGGGCGGAGTTGCCAAGCTCGAAGAAGCCCTCCTCCACGATGCCCACCGCCTTGCCGTCGGAGATGATGTAGCCCACCCCGCGCGCCATCTGCATGGTGGCAAGGGTGGTGATGAGGGCGTTGATCTTGAATTTGGCCACGACGATGCCGTTGATGAGGCCAAAGACAAGGCCCACCGAGAGACCGGCCAGAATGCCGAGGGGGATGCTCTCGGTGGCGTTGATGCCCACCGCGCAGGCAACCCCGGAGCAGGCCACCACGGAGCCCACCGACATGTCGAACTCGCCGGAGGCGAGGCAGAACAGCATGCCGCAGGCCACCATGCCCGACATGGAGACGGCAAGCCCGAGCCCCCGCATGTTGATCAGGCTGGCGAAGTTGGGGACCAGCACGCAGGCGAGCAGGAACAGGATGGCGAAGATCACCAGCATGCCGTACTGATCCCAGATGCGGGTCAGTTGCAGGCGGGTACCGCTCGCCGCGGTGTCGTTGGCGGCTTGGCCGACCGAGGTCGTTGTTGTCATGGTATTTCTCCTGAAAATTCCGGGTGCTATCTCGTTGCGGTCAGCAGATCAACGGGCCGGCATGGCCAGATTGAGCGCCTTGACCTCGTTGGCCTCGTCGTGGGAAAGCTCGCCGGCGATCTCCCCCTCCCGCATGACCAGGATCCGATCCGCGATGCCCAGCACCTCCGGCAGCTCGCTCGAGACCACCACCACGGCGATGCCCACCTTGGCCAGATCGTAAATCACGTTGTAAATCTCGTTCTTTGCCCCGACGTCGATGCCTCGGGTCGGCTCGTCGAGCAGGATCACTTTCATGTCTTCCGACAGCCAGCGTCCCAGAATGGCCTTCTGCTGGTTGCCGCCGGAGAGGTTCATGATGGCCTGCTGGGGAGACGGGGTCTTGACCCGCATGTCGCGGATCCGCAGCCTCGCGTTCTCGTCCTCCCACTTCTGGTTGATCCAGAAGCCTCCCCACGCGTGGTGGCGGCGGGCGCTGATGTTGATGTTCTCCTGCACCGAATGGATGGGGATGATGCCGAGCGCCTTCCTGTCTTCGGTGCAGAGCATGATGCCGCTGCGAATGGCATCGATGGGGCTCTGAATGACCACCTGTTTGCCAAACACCGATATCTCGCCCCCCCGAGGTGTCTCGGCGCCGAAGATAAGCTTCATCAGCTCGCTGCGCCCGGCCCCCACCAGCCCGAAGATGCCGAGGATCTCCCCTCTCTTTACCTCGAGCGACACCGGCGCCTTGAGGCCGGGTCCCATCAGGTGCTCCACCTTGAGGCCCGCCTCGCCAAGCGGCCTTGGGCTGTAACCATAGATGTCGGTCAGTTCGCGCCCCACCATGGTCTTGACCAGCAGATCCCGGTCCACCTCGGCCATGGAAGCGAAGGTGCGCACGAACTGGCCATCCTTGAACACCGTGATGGCATCGCACAGGGCGAAGATCTCGTCCATGCGGTGGGAGACGTAGAGAATGACCTTGCCCTCGTCCCGCAACTGGCGGATGACCCGAAACAGCTGCTCAATCTCGCGGGACGAGAGGCTGCTGGTCGGCTCGTCGAAGGCGATGACGCTGGCGTCCCGGGTCAGGGCCTTGGCGATCTCCACCATCTGCCACTGACCCAGGGACAGGTACTTGAGCGGCGTCTCGGGGGAGACATCCATCCCGAGGCGTGCCAGCTGCCTGGCTGCATCCTGATAGAGCTTCTCCCGATCGATGACGCCGCGCCGGGTCGGCAACTGCCCCAGGTAGATGTTCTCCGCCACGCTCATTTCAGGGACCAGGTGCAGCTCCTGATAGATGATGGCGATCCCGCTCTCAAGGGCATCGACCGTGTTTTGGAACACTTTCTCCTGACCCGCCAGCTTCACCACCCCGCGGGTGGGCGCCTGAAAACCGCTCAGGATCTTGAGCAGGGTGGACTTGCCGGCCCCGTTCTCTCCCATCAGCGCGTGTACCGTGCCCTGCTGGCAGGCGAAGGAGACGTTCTGCAGCGCCTTGACGCCGGGAAACTCCTTGCTGATGCCGCAAAACTCCAGATATGGAACTTGATTCATGAGATGACTCCAGCCAGCCGGCACGGCGCACTCCGCCATGCCGGCATGGGTATCAAGGGATGGGGATCACAGCCCTTTCTTTTGCAGCTCGGCCTTGAAGTTGTCGCGGGTGATGAGTACCACGTCGGTCACCTCGGTGAACTTGGCAGGCTCGGCGCCGTTGACGACCCAGTCATGGAGCATCTGGATGCTCTTGTAGCCGTGTACGTCCGGGCTGGGCAGCAGGGAGCCGAGGAAGCCGGTGGCGCTGGACTTGGAGAGCTCGTTCACCGCATCCACCCCGTTGATACCGATGCCGATGACGTTCTCCGCCTTGAAGCCCTGCCCTTCGGTAGCGCGCACGCCGCCGAGCACGGTGTTGTCATTCATGCCGACGATGAGCCAGTTCTTGACCTCGGGGTGTTGCACCAGCATGGAGTTGGCGGCATCCAGCGCCCCCGGAATGTCGTTGCTCTTGGTGGGCGCGCGGAAGATCTGGCCCTCGGGGAAACCGGCGGCCTTGAGCGCGCCCAGGGAGCCCTCGACCCGGCGACGGGCGGTGTCGAGCTCGTCGGCGGTGATGGCGAGCACCCCGGTCGCCTTTACGTCCCACTGGCGCTTTTGCATCTCCTTGTAGAGCTCCTGACCCTGACGCTCGCCAATCTTGGTGGCGGCCATCATCACCAGGGGCACTTGCTCCATGGGCTGGCCCTTGGCGTTGACGAACTGGTCATCCACCGTGATGACCTTCAGATCCATGCTGTTGGCCTTGGCCATGATGGCGGCACCGAGTTTGGGATCAGGGGTACAGATGACGAAGCCCTTGGCGCCATTCGCCGCCAGACTGTCGATGGCATTGAGGGTCTTCTCCCCGTCGGGGACGGCTATCTTGATCACCTCGAAGCCCAGTTCCTTGCCCGCCTTGTCGGCGAAGTTCCACTCGGTCTGGAACCAGGGCTCCTCGGGCTGCTTGACCAGGTAGCCCAGCTTCAGCGCTTCGGCCGAGAAAGCAGAATTTGCCATACCAAGGGCGAACCCCATCGCGATCATGCCTTTAACGATTTTGTTCATGCGAATGTCTCCAACGGTTCTATCAATCCATGTATCCACGCAGTGCTGCTCGTTGAGTCAATCAAGTCGCAGCCATATAAAAACATGCTTAAACAGGACGTTATTGTTGTTGCTGATTGAGCGAACCAAGTTGTAATCGTTTTCACAATTAAAAATGGAGAGCAGGATCACGCCATGAGATTGCAGCCATTTCGTCTATATAATTAGCAATTTCGTCACATATTGAATTTTAGAGAGCCGTCACCCTGTCGCACTGACAGCGTTAAAATCCATATTTCCAGCAGCCAATGGCTAACCGCCCCTCCTGCCCATCTCCTATGGTTCCCCCCAGTCACCCCTCATTGATGGTCAGGAGCACTTATGTCTGAGCACATCGTCATCGGACTCGATTTCGGCAGCGACTCGGTCAGGGCACTCGCCGTGCGCTGCCAGGACGGCGCCGAGCTGACGACCCATGTCGTCTATTACCCGCGCTGGCAGGCAGGCCACTACTGCCAACCGGTCAACAACCAGTTCCGCCACCACCCCCTCGACTATCTGGAGTCCATGGAGCAGGCAGTGGTGGCGGTGGTGAGCCAGCTCACGCCGAGTCAGCGCACCGCCGTGCGCGGCATCGGGGTGGACAGCACCGGCTCCACCCCCGCCCCCATCGACAGAGAGGGGCGCGTGCTGGCCCTGCGTCCGGAGTTTGCCGACAACCCCAACGCCATGTTCGTGCTGTGGAAGGATCACACCGCCATCGAGGAGGCGGAGGCCATCACCGCCCTGTGCCACGGCGGCCAGTTCCCCGACTACAGCCGCTACATCGGCGGCATTTACTCCTCCGAGTGGTTCTGGGCCAAGATCCTGCACGTCTCCCGCGCCGATGCCGCCGTGCGCGCCGCCGCCTGCAACTGGGTCGAGCTGTGTGACTGGGTCCCCGCCGTCCTGAGCGGCACCCAGGCCCCGGCCACCCTCAAGCGCGGGCGCTGTGCCGCCGGCCACAAGTCCCTCTGGCACCCGAGCTGGGGCGGCCTGCCGCCCGCCGACTTCCTCAATGCCCTGGATCCCCTGCTGACGGAGGATCTCGACTTCCCCCTCTTTACCGGCAGCTGGACCGCCGATCTCCCGGTCGGCACTCTGACCCCGGAGTGGGCGGAGCGGCTACACCTCTCCTGCGAGGTGGTGATCGCCGGCGGCGCCTTTGACTGCCACATGGGGGCGGTGGGAGCCGGGGCCGGCAACAATGCGCTGGTGAAGGTGATAGGCACCTCCACCTGCGACATCCTGATCGCAGATGAGGCCACCATAGGTGATCGGGCCATTGCCGGGATCTGCGGCCAGGTAGACGGCAGCGTGGTGCCGGGCATGGTGGGGCTGGAGGCAGGACAGTCCGCGTTCGGTGACATCTATGCCTGGTATCAGCGCCAGCTCGGCTGGCCCCTGGACAGCCTCGCCGCCCAGTATCCGGAGCTTCGCACCGCCATCGAGCGCCACAAGCAGGCCCTGTTACCCAGCCTCGCCGCCGCCTGGGATCAGCAGCGCGACCTGGCGCACCTGCCGGTGGTGCTCGACTGGTTCAACGGCCGGCGCACCCCCTATGCCAACCAGCGCCTGCAGGGCACCCTCACGGGGATCAACCTCGGCACCGATGCCCCCGATCTCTTCGGTGCCCTGGTGGCCTCCACCGCCTTCGGTGCCCGCAGCATCATGGAGTGCATGACCAGTCAGCAGGTGCCGGTGGAGCAGGTGATCGCCCTTGGCGGCATCGCCCGCAAGTCCACCACCGTGATGCAGACCTGCGCCGACGTGATGAACAGGCCTATCCAGGTGGTGGCCTCGGATCAGTGCTGCGCCCTGGGGGCGGCCATCTTTGCCGCCGTGGCGGCCGGGATCCACGCCGATGTGGCCAAGGCCCAGCACCACATGGCGAGCGCCGTGGAGCGCACCCACCAGCCACACCCCGAGCGGGTCGCCGAGTATGAACGCCTCTACCAGCGCTACCTCGCCTGGGGCGCCGCCGCCGAACCGCTCTACAACCGGGGGGTGCCGGCATGAACCTCAAGACCCTCAAGGATCAGGTGCTCGCCGCCAATCTGGATCTGCCGCGCCATGGCCTGGTGACCTTCACCTGGGGCAACGTGAGCGGCATCGACCGAGAGCGCAATCTGGTGGTGATAAAGCCAAGCGGCGTCAGCTATGAGCGGATGCGGGTCGAGGACATGGTGGTGCTGGATCTGGCGGGCAAGCAGGTGGAGGGGGACCTTCGCCCCTCCTCCGACACCGCCACCCACCTGGTGCTCTATCGCGCCTATCCGGAGCTTGGCGGCGTGGTGCACACCCACTCCACCCATGCCACCGCCTGGGCCCAGGCGGGGCGTCCCATCCCCATTTTCGGCACCACCCAGGCCGACTACTTCCACGGCGAGATCCCCTGCTCCCGCCTGCTCACCCCGGGCGAAGTGGAGGAGGATTACGAGGGGCTGACCGGTCATCTCATCGTCGAAACCCTCAAGCAGACCCCCATCCTCACCATGCCGGGGGTGCTGGTGGCCAACCACGGCCCCTTCAGCTGGGGCAAGAGCGCCGAGGATGCAGTGCACAACGCCGTGGTGCTGGAAGAGGTGGCCCGCATGGCCTGGCTCACCGGCCAGATCAACCCGGGGGCCCGCCCCCTGCCCGATTACCTGCTGGAGAAGCACTACCAGCGCAAGCATGGCAAACACGCCTATTACGGCCAGACAAAAGCCTAAAAGAGGACAAACTCATGGAATTGATGAAACAGCTGGAAGTGTGGTTCCTGGTCGGCAGCCAGCACCTGTATGGCGCCACCACATTGAAGCAGGTGGCCGATCACGCCCACACCATCGCCAGCCAGCTCAACGAGGGGGCGAACCTGCCCCTCAAGATAGTGCTCAAACCCACCGGTACCACCCTGGATGAAATCAGCGCGGTGGCCCGGGATGCCAACCACGACGAGCGCTGCGCCGGGCTCATGGTGTGGATGCACACCTTCTCCCCCGCCAAGATGTGGATCCCGGCGCTGAGCCAGTTGCAAAAGCCCCTGCTGCAATTTCACACCCAGTTCAACCGGGATCTCCCCTGGAGCGAGATCGACATGGACTTCATGAACCTGAACCAGACCGCCCACGGCGGGCGCGAGTTCGGCTTCATGGGGGCCCGCCTGCGGCTGCCGCGCACCGTGGTGGTGGGTCACTGGCAAGATGAAGAGGCCAGACAGAAGATTGGCAACTGGATGCGCATCGCCGCCGCCATCCACGACAGCCGCCACCTCAAGATCGCCCGTTTTGGCGACAACATGCGCAACGTGGCGGTCACCGAGGGCGACAAGATTGAGGCCCAGATCCAGTTCGGCTATCAGGTGAACTACCACCCGGTCGGCGATCTGGTCAAGGTGATCGATGCCGTGCCCGAGAGCGACATCGAGGCGCTGCTGGCCGAATATGAAGCGACCTACACCCTGACCGAGGCGGTGCTGGCGGGTGGGCCGCTGCGTGCCTCCTTGTACGAGGCGGCGCGCCAGGAGCTGGGGATGAAGAAGTTCCTCACCGACGGCGGCTTTGGCGCTTTCACCACCACCTTCGAAGATCTCTATGGTCTGCACCAGCTGCCGGGCCTCGCCTGCCAGCGTCTGATGGAGCAAGGCTTCGGATTTGGGGCAGAAGGGGACTGGAAGACAGCGGCCCTCTTGCGCACCCTGAAAGTGATGGGATATGGCCTTGCGGGGGGTGCCTCCTTCATGGAGGACTACACCTACCATCTGGAAGCGGGCAACAACCTGGTGCTGGGGGCCCACATGCTGGAGGTCTGCCCCTCCATCGCCGCAGGCAAACCCGTGCTGGACGCCCAGCACTTAGGCATAGGCAAGAAAGCCGATCCGGCCCGCCTGCTGTTCGCGGCCCCGGCGGGCAAGGCGGTCAACGCCAGCCTCATCGATCTCGGCAACCGCTTCCGCCTGGTGGTCAATCAGCTGGAAGTGGTGGACCTGCCAGAGGCCATGCCGAAACTCCCGGTGGCCAGCGCCCTGTGGAAACCCCTGCCGGACCTGCAGACCAGCGCCGAGGCCTGGATCCTGGCGGGCGCCGCCCACCACTCGGTGTTCACCCAGGCGGTGGACATCGAGCAGCTGCGCACCTTCGCCGACATCATGGGTATCGAGTTTGTGGTCATCGACGAGCACACCCGCATCCCCGCGCTCAAGGAGCAACTGCGCTGGAACGAGGTCTACTACAAGATCTGCCAGTGACCCTTTAATCGGCCAGCGGCCATCACCATGACTGTATGGAGATGGTATTCACCTGACAACAGCCCCGCCCGCGGGGCTGTTTCATTTCGCGTCCCTCAGGGATGACCCTCCCCCTCCAGCAGCCAGTGACAGACTCGCTGCACCCCGTGGCGCTGGCTGTCGGGCCGGGCGATCAGGGCGTATTCGTGATCCGTCTCCAGCACGGGGGCAAAGGGAGCGACCAGGGCGCCGCTCTCCAGCTCCTCGGCCACTATGGTGGGATCCCCGAGAGAGAGGCCAAACCCCTGCAAGGCGGCATTCATCGCCAAGTCCAGGGTATCGAACAGCTGCCCCCCCTGGGGCTGCCAGGGGATGTCGAGGAAGGCGGCGAACCAGTTGCGCCAGTCCCGCCTATCGGCGCTGGCATGGATGAGAGGCAGCAGGGGCAGCTCGTTCAGGTCGCGCTCGAACAGACGATGCTTGGCAGCAAACGCCGGGGCGCAGACCGGGGTCAGCCGTTCCCGAAACAGGGGCTGGCTGTGGGGATAGCGCCCCAGGCAGGGCTGGTAGACGATGGCGAGATCGAAGGGCTCCCGGGAGAAGTCGATGCCATGGCTATGGCTGCCACGCACCTCCACCGCCTCCCCCTCGAACGCCTGCAACCGCCGCAGCAGCCAGCGGCTGGCGCAGGAGGGCACCTTGATGCTGATCGCCTGTTCGTGGGGCAGGGTCTGCAAGGCGCTGAGCCCCTCCCCCATGCGGGCCAGCCCTTCACGAACGAAAGGCAGCAGCCGCTCGGCGGCGGGGGTCAAGGTGAGACAACGGGTGCCGCGCACGAACAGCAGGTGGCCCAGGCGCGCCTCCAGCTGGGCGATCTGCTTGCTCACCGCCCCCTGGCTCACGCACAGCTCGTCGGCAGCCAGGGTAAAACTCAGGTGGCGGGCAGAACACTCGAAGACCTGCAGACCATAGAGAGGCAACTGAGTACGCGGCTGGGTGGACAACATGACAAGCCTCCATGCTTGAGAAAAACTCATGCATACCATGCCGAATAATCCGTTGTCCGGCAAGCCTTGGGGGGGCTAAAAAGGGACCTCTTTCACACACGCAGGTGACGGCCCCATGTCCATCCCCCAGGTTTCCAGCAAACTGCCCCAGGTGGGCACCACCATCTTCACCGTGATCGGGGATCTGGCCGCCCGCCACCCCAGCATCAACCTCTCCCAGGGGGCGCCGAGCTTCCCCTGCGATCCCGAGCTCATCCGGGTGACCCACGAGGCCATGCTGGCCGGTGAAAACCAGTACGCCCCCATGACGGGGCTGCCTGCCCTGCGCGAACAACTGGCGGCCAAGATTGCAGCCAGCTACGGCCATCACTATGACGCGGGCGAGGAAATCACCATCACCGCCAGCGCCAGCGAAGCCCTGTTCTGCGCCATCACCGCCCTGGTTCACCCCGGCGACGAGGTGATCATGTTCGAGCCGGCGTTTGACAGCTACCGCCCCATGATCCAGTTGCAGGGAGCCACCCCTGTGGTGATCGCCCTCAAGGCGCCGGATTTCGCCATTCCCTGGGACGAGGTGGCCGCCCGCATCACCCCCCGCACCCGCATGATAGTGCTCAACACCCCCCACAACCCCACCGGCACCGTCTGGCAGGCAGGGGATCAGGAGCGCCTCGCCCGCCTGGTGCGCGGCACCGACATCCTGATCCTCTCGGACGAGGTGTACGAGCACGTGGTGTTCGACGGCGCCCTGCACCAGAGCGTCATCCGCTATCCGGAGCTGGTGGAGCGCTCCGTCGCCGTCTTCTCCTTCGGCAAGACCTTCCACGTCACCGGCTGGCGGGTGGGCTACTGCGTGGCTCCCCGTCCCCTGATGGAGGAGATCCGCAAGGTGCACCAGTTCGCCATGTTCGCCGCCGACACCCCCATGCAGTACGGCTTCGCCCACCTGTTGCAGCAACCGGCCCACTATCAGGGGCTGGCAGCCTTCTACCAGCGCAAGCGTGACCTGCTCGCCTCGGCCCTGGTGGATTCGCGCCTGACCCTGCTCCCCTCGGCGGGCAGCTTCTTCATGCTGGCGAGCTACGAGCGGGTAAGCGACGAGCCGGACAGCCTCTTCGTGCAGCGGCTCATCCGCGATCACGGGGTCGCCACCATTCCGGTCTCCGCCTTCTATCACGACGGCACGGATCAAAGAGTCATCCGCCTCTCCTTCTCCAAGGATGACGACACCCTGCTGGCGGGCGCCGAGCGCCTGTGCGCCGTCTAGGGGGCACCATGGATTCACTGCGCGTTGCCGTCCTCCAGATGGTCTCCGGGGATGACCTTGACCACAACCTGACCCAGGCCGAGGCGTTGCTGCGTCAGGCCGCGGCCGAGGGGGCAGAGCTGGCCCTGCTGCCCGAATATTTCTACCTGATGCCGGTCGATGAGCGGGCGCGCGTGGCCCTGGCCGCCCCCGTTGACGATCACCCCCTGCTTGCCTGGGTACAGGGGCTGGCCCGGGAGCTCGGCGTCTGGATCCTGGCCGGCACATTGCCGCTTGCCAGCCACGAGCCCAGCAAGATGCACAACAGCAGCCTGCTCATCGACCCGCAAGGGCAGCTCGCAAGCCGCTACGACAAGCTGCACCTGTTTGGCTTTTGCACCGGGCAGGAGCAGTATGACGAGGCCGCGACCATGACCCCGGGCCGGGAGGTGGTGAGCCATCCCCTGCCCTGGGGCGTGCTGCGCCTCGGGATCTGCTACGACCTGCGCTTCCCGGAGCTGTTTCGCCTGGGGCCCGCCCCCGATTTCATCGCCCTGCCCGCGGCCTTCACCCACACCACCGGGCTCGCGCACTGGGCGCTGCTGCTGCGGGCCCGTGCGGTGGAAAACCTGGCCTTCGTGTTTGCCAGTGCCCAGGGGGGACATCACCCCGGTGGGCGGCGCACCTTCGGCCACAGCATGATCATCGATCCCTGGGGCCGGATACTGGCCCAGGTAGAGGAGGGTCAGGGCATGGCCATCGCCACCCTGGATCTGGCAGCACAGCGCACGGTGCGCAGCCAGTTGCCGGCCCTCACCCATCGCAAGATAGCCGTCGGCCCTTGAGGCCGGCACCCTTTAGCACGCTAGGAATGACACCACACTTCAAGGGACTGACCATGAAACTCAACACACTGATGATGCTGATGGCCCTGGCCACCGCCGGCCAGGCCGCCGCCAAACCCCTGGTGATCGCCACCGATGCCACCTATCCCCCCTTCGAGATGGTCGACAGCAGCGGCAAGCTCGGCGGCTTCGAGGTCGATCTCGCCTATGCCCTGTGCGCGGCCATGAAGACCGAGTGCGAGGTGATCAACCAGCCCTGGGATGCCCTGCTGCCGGGCCTGCAGGTGCGCAAGTACGACGCCATCATGTCCTCCATGAACATCACGGACGAGCGGCGCCAGAAAGTGGACTTCAGCCAGGTCTACTACATGATGCAGAACCGCTTCGTGGGGCGCAGCGACAAGGCGGCCGACTTTGCAGACGATCCGGCCCACTTCAAGGGCAAGGTGATCGCGGTGCAGGAGGGCACTCCCCAGGACAACTTCGTCACCGCCCGCTATGGCGAGGTGGCCAAGATCAAGCGCTACGTCAACGCCCAGTCTCCCATGCTGGATCTGCAGTCCGGCCGCGCCGACTACACCTTCGGCAACATGGTGCAGTTGAAGGTCGGCTTCCTCGACAAGGAGATGGGCAAGCAGTTCGCCTTCGTCGGCCCCCAGTTCAACGGCACCCAGGACAAGATCCTGGGAGAAGGGGTGGCGGTAGCCCTTCGCAAACACGATGACAAGCTCAAGGCCCGCTTCGATGCCGCCATCGAGAGTGTCAAGGCCGACGGCACCTTCAACACACTGCTCAAGAAGTACCAGCTCGAAGATCTGCTCTGATCCCGGCATGCCGGCCCCCTGGACAGTTGCAAGGGGCCAAGGCAACAGGGCGGCCATTGGCCGCCCTGTGTCGTTTCCCGGCCTCTCGCCGTTATTGGGCCAGGCCCAGGTGTCCGGCAATCTCCTGATACAGGGTCTGGTAGTTGTCGTCGAAGTGGTGGGAGCCCGGCAGGGTCACCGTCGTCACGTTCGGCTGCTGCAAGCGCGGACAGAGTTTGACCGGGGAGTCATCCTCCGCCCCCTGCACGCAGAGCAGCGGCAGAGTCTGAATGCGTGTCACCTCCGGCAGGGTGGGATAGCTGCCCCCCTTGTCGTGCACCACCATGTCGCTGACGTGGATTTCGAAATCCGACGCCGTCGAGGGGGAGAGCATCACGGCCCCCGCCAGGCTGCCGCGATAGGCTGGCGGCAGACGATTGATGACGAAGGGCACTATCTCGGCACCAAAGGAGAAACCCACCAGCAACCAGCGCTGGCGCCCCCAACGGGACTGGTACTCGGTGAGGATGCGCACCAGATCCGCCGTCGCCTGCTCCGGCGTCTTCTTCTTCCAGTAATAGGAGAGCGAGCTCCAGCCCACCACCGGCATGCCGTGGGCCTGCAACTGGGCGCTGAGCCCCTTGTCCAGCGCCGCCCAGCCGCCATCCCCGCTCATGAAAACCACCATGGGGGCAGACGAGGCTTGCGCCACCGGCAACTCCACCAGCCCCAGCTCCGCACCGACCCGGCCCGGCTGGGCGGCCACTGCCGGCAAGGTGAACGAAGAGACGAAACAGCAAATCAACAGCAACAACATGGCTCTCATGGGCCAACTCCTATTTTTTCATGAGCCCGAAGGGGCCGCGACTGATGAGGGAGACGAGATGGGTCAAGGTGCGGGGCAGCACCAGATGGCCGGTACAGAGCAGGTAGCGGGGCTCCCACCTTGGGCCGAACTTCTCCTTGTAACGCCGCAATCCCTGGAAGTTGTAGAAACGGCTGCCCCGGGTGAACAGGGTGTTGCCAAGGCGGGCCCAGTAACCGCCGAGGGGGTTGTCGTTGAAGCCCGACATGGGGGCCATCCCCAGGTTGAAGCTGGCATAACCCTCCTGCTTGCCCCACAGCAGGAGCTCGACAAACAGGAAATCCATGACAGGCGCCGCCCCTGTGTCGAGGCTGTAGCGCATCAGATCGATGGAGAGGCTCTCCTTGTTGTCGCTGGTCCATAGGTTGGCAAACCCGACGATCTGCCCCTCCCGCCGCACCAGCGCCATCGGGTTGAGGGTGAGGTAGGCGGGATCGAAACTGCCCACGGAGAAGCCCTTCTCCCTGCCCTGCTTGCTGTGCAGCCAGCTGTCGGAGATCCCCTTCAACTCGGGCAGCAGGGGGGCAATCTCACCGGGGGCCACCACCTCGAAGCGCAGCCCTTCCCGCTTGCCCTTGGCGTGACTCTGGCGCAGGTTGCGCAGGCGACTGCCGGCGAGATCGAAGCTCGGCAGATCCACGATGGCCTCCTCCCCCAGCTTGAAGGGGATGAGCCCGAGATCCAGATAGACAGGCAGATAACGGGCCGACACCTGGTAGAAGACAGGGCTGACGTCGTGCTCGTCACAGCGCTCGCGAAACTGCCAGAGCAGCTCCTCCACCAGAGAGGGCTGACCGACGGGATCCCCCATCACTATCCAGCTACTGCCCTCGGCCCCGTACATGAGTAAGGCCTCGCCGCTGGGGTGGAACAGCAGGGACTTGTCCCCGAGCTGGGCCAGGTAGCCGTGGCCTCCCCCTGCCCGCATCACCAGCCCATGGGCACGGGAGAGCGCCTCGGCATCCGGCTTGCCGACGGGCAGGCGCAAGGGGGCCAGCAGATGGGCCACCCCGACCACCGCCAGCACGCCGATGACGCTCCCCATGGCGCGCAGGGCACGGGAGGCGGCCCCGGGCCCGTGGGCCGAGACGTGCAGCCAGAGGGAGGGGTCGTACTCCACATGGCGGTAGGAGAAGAGCAGCAACCACAAGGCCCCCAGCAGCACGGCCCCCACCGACATCAGCCAGGAAGGGGTGAACCGGGCGTGAAGCAGGGAACCCTTGCGATAAAAGAGAGGGCGGCAGGGGGTGATGATGAGCAAGAAGCCCCCGAGCAGCAGGGCGGACTCCCAGTCAAACCCCTTGAACAGGGAGAACAGCATGCCAAGCCCCAACAGCCACTGGGTGATCCTGAATGCCCCGTCATGACGGCGGTAGAGGCTGTGGGCCAGCAACAGCAGCAACACGCCGCTGACGCTGCCGAGCACATGGGAGAGCTCCAGCAGGTGCAGGGGCAACACCTCCAGGAAGGCTTCGATCCGCCCCCTCATAGTCGGGATCATCCCGGAGCAGAGCAGCAGGGTGCCCGCCGCGAAGGTACCCATGCTCACCAGGGCGGGCACGAACTCCCGGGTCGCCATCATCACCCCCTGCAGCCGGTGCAGGCGGGCCCGCTGTTGCAGCAGCTCCTGACCTGCGAACAGCAGCAGGGCACAGAGGAAGGGCAGGAAGTAGTAGACGCAGCGGTAGATAAGCAGGGAGGCGAGCAGCTTGTCCACCGGCAGATAGTGGGTGAGCAGCAGGCTCATGCTCGCCTCGAAGACCCCGATGCCCCCCGGCACATGGGCCAGCACCCCGAGCAGGCTGGAGAGCACGAAGGCACTGAGCAGCACCGGATAGGGCACGCTGCCCGATGGCAGCAGCACATAGAGCACGGCGGCGGCGGCCATCCAGTCGAGCAGGGCGATGAGCAGTTGCAGCAGGCGGTATCTGATGCGCGGCAGGAACAGCGGGTGTCCGCGCCAGACCAGGGCTGTCCCCGGCCACACCAGATACGCCAACACCGTCAGCAGGGCCAGGCCCCCCGCCAGTTGCAACAACCCGGTCGCCCAGCGGGGCCAGTCCACCAGCAGGGCCGCCCCCTGCCCCAGCAGCAGGGCACTGCCCCCCCAGCCCAGCAGACCGAGGAAGAAGGTGATGGAGCAAAAGAGAATTACCCTGGCCACCTCCCCGGTGCCAAGCCCCAGGGAGGAGTAGAGCCGGTAGCGTACCGAGGAGCCGGTGAGCAGCGCAAAGCCCAGGGTGTTGGAGAAGGTGTAGGCGATGAAGGAGGTCATCCCCACCTGCTGCCAGGGCAGGCGTTTGTCCAGCACCTTCAGTGCCAGCAGATCATAGCAGCAGAGGCAGCCATAGCTGAGCAGGGTGAGCAGCAGGGCGCCCCCCAACTGCGGCAAGGGTTGTGACCAGATGGCCTGGCGGATGTCGTGCCAGTGCCACAGGTGGGTCAAATGATAGAGGACGGTCAAGGCCGCCCCCAGCAGCAGCAGGCTGCACAGGGGGCCTATCCAGATCAACAGCTGACGCCGCATTCAAGATTCCTGTCAAAAAGCGTGGAGAAAGAGAGCCTCCGAAAGCGGGCGGACAAGGCGCCCTCCCGGAGTGACTCCCCCACAGGCGGCGCGTGACGCCGCACGTTCACGGGGGCAATCCTATGATTTACCAGGCCCTGCCCGCTCGCCACTTTTCTTCTGTAACCTTATGTACAGGCAGACAAAACATCCCCGTCCGGGATAGAGGCAGGAGACGCCATGACACCCTCCCCCCTGATAAGACGCTTCCCCCAAAACGCCCTGGGGCGCGATCTGGCCGTCGGCGACATCCACGGCCACTTCGCCCTGTTGCAGCAGGCCCTCGACACCCTGGATTTTGATCCCGCCCGGGACCGTCTCTTCAGCGTCGGGGATCTGGCGGATCGCGGGCCCGAGTGCAGCGAGGTGATCCACTGGCTGGCCAGACCCTGGTTTCACCCGGTCTGCGGCAATCACGACGACTACGTCTGCCGTTACGAGAGCTGCGATCGGGAGAACTGGATCCGAAACGGCGGCGGCTGGTTTCAGCACCTGACCCCTGCCGAGCAGGCGGCGTTCGCCGTCCACTACCGCAGCCTGCCCCTGGTCATCGAGGTGGCCACCCCGGCCGGTCCGGTCGGGCTGCTTCACGCCGATTGTCCCTTCTCCTCCTGGCAGGGGCTGCTGGACCAACTCGATGCCGGGGTGAGCGGCGGACGGCTTCGGGCCATCAAGAACGTCTGCCTCTGGTCAAGGCGCCGTATCGAACGGCTGGACGAGAGCGGGGTCGCGGATCTCGCCGCCCTGGTGGTGGGCCACACCCCGGTGAGGGAGCCGGTGCGCCTTGGCAACGTCCACTACATCGACACCGGCGGCTGGTATCCCGAGGAGGGCGGCTACTTCACCCTGCTGGACCTCAATACCCTGACCCCTCACTTTCCCCTGCCCTGAGCCGGACCGATGGGATGACCAGGCTCACGGACAACGCCCACTGCCCATTAAAGCGCCAGGCGAACGCCCCGGACTTCGCTCTGCCAGCGCGATGGTTTACCATGCAGGCAATTGCGGTGCATGGCACCCCCACCCAGGCGCCAGGCGCCGCCGTCATCGGACACTCCTTTCGAGCAACATGAGCACATCAGCGCACCCGGCCAGCGGGCCCACGTTCTATTTCCACGTTTTGCAATATGCCTTTCTTAATATCCTGATTTATAAAGGTTTATGGCTCTAACGCTGATGATAGTGGTACACAATTGGGACGTGGTGAAATTTGAAGGGCATTGCTACAGATAGTAACAGTCTTCGTCCGAGCAACTTAACCGACAGAACTTCACCCGTTTTTGCCGTAATAGAGCCAAGCCAGACCAGTCCAGCTGTTTCATATTTGAAACACAACATGCAGAAGTTCGTGGACATAAACTGCAGAAGTTCATTTTCCTGTTATATTTAAATCACTTGCTGCAGAATTCAAACAACCTCATCCGAGCCTGTAGGGCTCATCCATGTAGAAAGCACCAACTAACAGACCATAGACCAGCCGTACTAGTTCATCCCGCTCCAGCAATACGGCAAGCAATATCTCACCGCTCGCCAGATCGTCACCATGCCAGAAGCACCAGAGGGCTGCTTCTACCACATCCAGCCAGCTGGCATGGCCCAGCTGATTGCATGACTGGCGCCGTCAGCTACCACGTATAACCACACCGGTATTCGAGGATATGGCCCCACGCACACGCAGCTCCATCACGCTTAGCGTGAGTCCATCCAGCTTGGCCTGACGACCCCCCCCTCCCCGCAGCAATTTGTCAAGCAACAGCGCCAACAAGCGAAATACATCCTGATCTTCAAAGCAGGCATACTTCCCCAGCAAGTCGACAGCACTGGTTGTATGGAGATGGTTTTCACCTGACAGTTTAATGCGCACCGTTGCCCAGATAGCTCAGTTGGTAGAGCAGGGGATTGAAAATCCTCATAACAGTTTCCATACCACAGCTCTGGATAGCACGTCCTACAAGGCTTCGCTTTCAATGCGAGGCCTTTTTGTTATGCGTCTCTGGTCAATCTCTGGCAAGGTAGCTCACCGAGCTCGGGATTAATAATCCCCGGACCTCTGTCCACTGCTTCATCTGACAGATAGCAAAATCCGCCCCCCCTCCCCTGTAATGACCCCCGCCTCCTACGAACAACGCGTGCCCTCCCAGCCAACTCTTGCACGATACCGGTTGTGTCGTGAGCCGAATCCCCGTTATTATCGGCTCACCATGTGAGCCAAATACGCATCCAATTTGGCTCGCATACTGAGCCAAATATGCATTCGATTCGGCTCATCGGTGACGTGACCTGTAACAATAAGGGGATGGGCAAGCAGATGACTGAGGATTGGATCTGGCACCATGAGGGCTGGCCACACTTTTGCTGGCAAGATGAACCGCTACAGCCACGGCTGCGCACCGCGCAACGCAATCTGGGGATCCTCCTCGGCACTCATTCCGCTCACGGTTCTACGCAAACACAACAAGCCCAGGCGCTCGATACCCTGCTGGCGAATATCCTCGCCTCATCGGCCATTGAAGATGAACGGCTCAATGCCCAATCGGTGCGCTCATCGCTGGCCCGTCGCCTCGGCGTATCCGAAGAACAGCCCTACCCCATCTCGGATCGCTCCGAAGGCCTGGCAGCCATGATGCTCGATGCCATCGACAATCGACATCAGCTGCTCACGCTGGAGCGCCTGTTGCAATGGCATCACTGGCTGTTTCCTGCCGACGACTGGACATTACAGCGTGTGCGGGTGGGTCAGCTACGCGGTGAAGAGCCGATGCAGGTAGTATCCGGGCGACTGGATCGGCCCACTGTGCATTTCGAGGCCCCGCCACGCCAGGGTCTGGAGCAGGCACTCGCCTGCTTTATCGACTGGTTCAATGCCAGCCTGAACGACCCCAGCCAGGATCCACTGCTGCGCGCCGCCATCTGCCACCTGTGGTTTGTCACCCTGCACCCCTTTGATGATGGTAATGGTCGTATCACCCGTGCCCTCACCGATCTGGCGCTCTCTCAGGCCGACAGCCAGAGCATCCGCCTTTATGCCATGTCGGTGGCGATCCTCGAACAGCGAGCCGATTACTATCGTGTGCTAGAACAAACCCAGAAAGGCGGACTGGATATCACGGCCTGGCTGATCTGGTTTTTAGATACGCTCAACGCCACGTTGGAGCAGGCTCAACAAGCGATCACCCGCACCTTGGCCAAGAGCCGTTTCTGGCAGCAACACGGCGGCGAGCCGCTGAGTGCCGAGCAAATCAAGGTGTTGAACAGGATGCTGGACGGCGGCGAGAACGGCTTTTTGCAGGGTATCAGCGCCAGCCAGTATCAGAAGGTGGCCAAGGTCAGTAAAGCCACCGCGACCCGCCATCTGGCCGACTTGTTAGAGAAAGGCTGCCTTGAAAAAATGCCTGGGGGCGGTAGAAATACCCGTTATCAGATCAAGGTGACGCCGTAAGAGTAGTGATTTTGGTCAATGTGCATGTTCTAAACCGAAGATTATCAGGGCATTACGGGTGACTGACAGGGGAGCAAATCGTCGTGATCCGGTCTTTCCGCGCAACCAAGCGTAATCTGTATTTTGGTTAAACTGTGCGCTAGCACTGTGTAATCCACAATCTCACTGCAACAGCCTGCACCATGGCAAGCGTCGGTAACACATCAGCTGAATGCTTAAACCCGGGCCCCATCCGCTAAAAAGATCAACGGTCTGATATAGAGAGTCCGCGCAGATCTACTGAGGTAGATACATGAATTACAGCATCAATGATTTCGGCAATTCTGCTTCCAGACTTGCCGGTAACTCGCAAGCCCAACTCCAGTGAATATTCGAATGACCATCTATTCATGTTCGCCGACCCAACATAAGCTGCCTGGGCGTCAACCAACACCACCTTGGCGTGGAATGTTTCATAGCCAGCCGTATCGGCACGGCCTAGTCTGAAGTTGTAACACCGAACACCCAAGGTGTTTAGTTGTTCGGCGACTTTTTCCAAGCCTACAGGCAGGCCGCTGTCGGAGCCACTTCGAATAATCAGCTCACGCCTCACATCTGGGCGTGTATTGGCGAAAAGGCTGGCGATGATGTCAGCACCGGTATCATCAACAAACGGGGTCATGATGGCAAAACGCTGGGTGGCCTGCTCCGCCATCATCGGTAATAGGTCTCTAGTATTGATAAGGCCCCAGTCGCCCCGAAGAGTGTTATCCAGTGCCTGAGCTACCCGGCTGGAGCCGGCTGGCTTGGTTAGCACCACATCAACCTCGTCGTTCGCGGTATGTACTTCCGAACGATAGACCTCGACGGCAAATAACATGGAGGCGAGCTCAGCAAGTCGTTTCGGCTCGTGCAGCGACCAAGTCAGACCGGAACTGCGTTCGATCAAGCCGACGCGCTGCGCCGAGACAAGAAAGGCTTCCACTTCCGCGCTGTTGGATTGGGAGAGCCCCGACATCGTGCACACATTCCTCAGATTTACCGTTCCCCCCAGGCGTCCGTCGGCAACCGCTGCACAGATTGGAGCGCCGACTCGACTATGTGGAGCCAAAGCCACCAAAAAATCCGTGTACTCAGTAAGCCGAACCGCCATTGGTTACCTCAAAGAAACCTGGAATCCGTTGGGCCTTATGCGTTAGGTCTTCGCGTGGCGCGAGCCCACCCCGAAGCACGGCACGAGAAAGCAGTTGATTCTGGGCGATACATGTCGTCTCCGGCACCATGATGCAGTCTGGGCACGCGCCGCCGTGGAAGTCGCACAAACTGCCGGAGTTGCAACGATGTGAGGCTGGCTCAAGGAGTAGGGAGAGGAATCGGTTGTTCTCGTTACGCCACAGCGATGAAAGATTACCCAAGTCCATTGTGGTGCCGTTGCGATAGACCACGAACGCAAGGTCGGCCGGAAACAGGTATTCGCCAAGTGAGCCCACATCCAGACCTGAGAGTTCAGCTACCGTCTTCGTGAATAGATGGGCATAGCTGTGCAACAGGGTGTAGACGTAGCGGTAGGTGCTTGCCTCCCCGGGGTGCAATGAAGAGAAGTAGCGCCCAAATGGCTCGGCGGTCTGAATCAAGGCGCCACCCAGTGCAATCTTGCCGCCAGGATTCCAATCTGGGAGATCTGTCACTCTAACCTTCTGGAGCCATGTATAGACTAGCTCCGGCTTCAACTGAATATAAATGGCTTCATTCGATTGGTTTACTACATAGATGGGGTGCTTTCTGTTTCTCAGCGACTCAAAAAGCTTCAGTCGAACAGGAACATCCTGCCCTCGCTTTTCCATCACCGGAGTGGCACTGACCCGGGTGTAGCCATGGGTGAATTTGCAAAGGTCGAACTCTCGAATCAAGCCCAGTTCGCTCATGCCCAGCATTTCCATCAGCCGGAGCGTTTCCTGTTCCTGGGCATGCTTTTCGTATTCGTCCTTGGGTGCCAAGTCATTATCCAGACGGTGAAAGCGGACAAAAGGTGCTCGTTCGCCATGCGCGGCGGTCCGACTTAGCTTGCTGCGCTTTAACGCTTCGTGTTCAACAGATAGCACGAACGGGTCATAGCGACTGGAGAATTCGAAACGGCGAGCCATCATCTCGTGAAGGACTTGCGGCAGCTCGCTCTTTACGGGAATTAGGGGCGATTCGCCCTCTTGCCAGCGCTTGACGAGCTTCTGCTGTTCGTCTGCCATTTCCTGAGCTGCCAAGTGGTCTCCCATACTCTCTAGGCGGCTCTTCCACTTGCTGAGCTTTTCATAGCTTTCCCATTCGCCCTCATGGCCGCCGCGCAGTAGAATGTCCCTCATCTCCTCTTCGGTCGGCAAGCTGCCGCCAAAGCCATACTGGCTGGCGATAAAGTTTGCCAACTCTGCTTCGTGACCTTCAGCAAGGAACGCCAATAGCCCTTGGTCCTTCTGCGAGAAGACTACAAACTGTTCGGACTGGGCGTAGAACGCAGATGAGGCCCGGTACGAAATAGGCTCCATTCGGCGCTCACCGACAGGTCTCTTGCCAGCCGTGTCCCGGAACACTTCCGTCGTGAAAGGGTCGTTCTGCAACCAAGTGGCGCGTTCCTGGTGGCCGCACTCGGCACACTGAAAAGACCATTCACCGATGCGTGGCGATTCGGTGTTGAGAAGAAAGTTCTTCTTTCCACAATGAGAGCATATTTCTCCCGCGAGCCAGGCCTTGTTTTCTTTGTCAGACCACTCCCACATTCCAGGCGTAGCCGGCTGCCATTCACCGGACCAATGCACGAAAATTACGTCGAGCTGACGCCACTGGCATTTCCGCTTATCTTTCAACTTGGAACAAGGCTTGCTCGAAATATTGTCAAAATCCTCCGCAAGTTTTGCGACAGAGTCGTAAGTGCGGAAGCATTTGCAGGTATTGCAGACGAAGGTCAGCGGCGCCGGGGCATAACCTATCTTCGATGGATTCACGAAGGCAAGCTTCGAGGCGCCCAAAAAGTCGAGGTTGTCACCCTTCAGGAGCGGCCCATCCACGCATTGCTGCGGCGAAATCGGACGGTCATACGTGCTGATAGCGTGCGCGCGAGAAAACCAACTTTGCCAAACTTCGCGTAGGCGCAGCAGTATTTGCTCCTTGGTCGCTTCATCATTATTTAGCGCCTCATCGACCACATCGGATTGGTCCGGCAGAGCAATACAGGCACCCAATCCACCCTCAAAGGTAAAAAATGAGCCAGGGGCATACGCCGTCGAGAGTTGATTGCGCGACCGGCTCATTACCGGTGTTGCGGGTTGTTTGCGTTCTTCGTCGTCAGCAAGGAAAGTACGGGACATGGTTGTTCTCACTCAGATTCGGCAACGCCATGGCGTATGAGGCTCATGACTTTCAGGACTTCGTGGGCCTGCTGGCGCTTGCCCTTCGCGTCAAGGGGGGACATGACAATCAGGCCACCCTGGTCGACGTCACGTAGCGAGGTCATCGGACATTTCGTGCTTTCTCGCTTTTGAAGTTCTTTGAAGTAACTTTGCAAGGTACCGTTGCCGTACAGTTGGCTACTCGTCCAGAATTTGAGGAGCTCGGTCGTCATCTCGTCAATCTTCTGCTTGTAGTGTTCAGTACCTGGGGGCATGAAACCATCACGCAAGCCAACAGCGAGCTCAATAAACGTGTTGATTTCGTTTGAGAATGCTGCACGGCGGTCCTTGTACTCCGAGGTGATGTTCGGGATAAATCCGTAACTTGGAGCATCCTTCTTCTCGTCGTCCGAAAGTTCGATAACTTTGCGAGTGGGCAGCACCCCGAGCAGATACGCTTGGAAAAGACTTGGGAAGACGCGCTCGATGGCTTTCTCAGCCCAGCGGTCGATGGCCGCTGGCTGCACCATCCGTTCAAGGAAGCGGTGGAAAATGTCGAAGACCTCGACAATGTAGCGGTCACGACGACGCTGAGGCGTCGGTACCAGTACGACAAAACCAATATGCGTCCGGCCAACGCGTGATGAGGCCTGAATGTACTCTGCTATGTCAGAGGGCATGCCCGCAAAGAACATCGAGTTGAACTCTTCGACGTCGACACCGTGCGAGATGGCCGAGGTAGCTATAACCGAGCGTAGTACCTTGGAGAGCGGTGAAAATTCATGGCCTGGCTCATCACGCTCTTGGGCGCGTGCAACAACAGCCTGAATCTCCCCCTGCTCGACAGAGCCAGTAATCAGCTTTGTGTCCAAACCCTCAAGGGGGACGTTGCTGTTCATGTGCCGCTTGCGAGTCTCCTCCAACTCGGCTGCCATAATTTGGTCGCCCCCCTTCTTGTTCGTCACGTAGGTCAGGGCAATTCGATGGAGGTCGATAACCGTCATCAGGTCATCGAAGCTCGCATCGCGTAGCGTCTGCTGGTGCAGCGCCTGAAGCGAGCCACTGCTTACGCACTCGACCAAATAATCGCGCGCAGAAACCCGGCGGGCATCGTCTCCGTTAACCAAGTCATCGAACAACCGGCTGATACAGAGGTGGAAGGTCGACAGAATCGCCACGCTGGTCGCAGTATGTGGCCTCCCATTAGTCATGTAGGCGCAGTAGACACGCGCCTGCCGAGCACGTTGCTCTGGGTCAGGTAGCTGACAACGCTCGGCTTCTGCTGCATCCGGTTCCTGAGGTGAGGCGTAGAACGACTCATAGAGCGACGGCCCTGGATGGGGGAACTGCATTGCAGGCACTTCGCGTTGATAGAGGTGCTCGAGCTGACGCTGAGGCTCAGCGACGGTCGCTGAAGCGGCGATGACTTTTGCCCGGCGACGCTGTCCGCCCGGCGTCAGGGCGACAATGCCCGTCAGGGAGCGAGAGATATGGGTGAACACAGCATCGAGCGTGGACTCAAATAACCCAGCAAATGTACCCAGAGATTCGTCGAGGAGGTGCGCCTCATCCTGAATAATCAGACTGGGGAAAGGGTCCAGGAAGAGCTTCAAGCCATGCGGGTACGCCGGGAAGAGGGGAATGCATCCCTTGGAGTCTGGGCCGTCTTTAAGCTCCTCGCTCTTCGGAATGCGAAGGCGCTTTGTCTCCTTGTCACGCCACGGAGCGCCACCGAGCATTCCATAGATTCGGCGGATGGTGCCTTCTGCATGGCCTATGAGCGCCAGTTTATCGACTGTGCCCAGCAGCACGGACGGCGCATAGTCGTAAATGTCCTCGTCGCAGATATAGAACGGTAGCGGTTGCCAGCCATCATGATTGGCGGCGCAATCCTTATTCGAGCAGACATGAGCAATCGTTCCACCGTGCGCGGGAAAAAGTCGCAATGCCGTTTTGCTGCCGCAGAATGGGCAAGACGGAATCTTGTTCCAAGCACGCCAGGCAATGAGATATTTGGAGTCGTTATCGTGCAACACATTTTCAGTTGCCTCATCTGCCGGCGTATCTTCAATGTTCGGGATGGCGGCGACACCTTTTTCACTGTGGCGGTTTGGTGAGCCACCACTTCCCACCCAGAAGCCGATGGAAAGTGGGTCACCACCATAGTTGTACTGGCGACGCACAAGCTCCGCCTGCGCAAGCACCTTGGCACAGCGCTGTGCTTGCTGAATGGTCAGGAGTCGAAGGGGATAGCGCAGCATGGCGGTCACGCCCGTGTGCTTTCTGCGTAGCCGGTCGAACAGAAGGTTGAACACCAAGAGGCCAAAGAAAGCTTCTGATTTGCCGCCACCGGTTGCGAAGTACAGGAGCGTCACCGTGTCATCGCGGTTGGCGACATAGTGACCTTTGAACTCCGGCATCCGGGAAGCCAGCGCCGGTATGTTTGCTACGATAAATGCGAGCTGGAAGAGGCGCCATTGCCCAGTATCGGTCTTAAATCGCTGCTTCATGAAGTTGGCCATGGCCTCGTTCATCGCAAGCCATGCTTCGAAGACGACGGCTCTTGGGTCCTTCTGCGAGCCGCGTGCTGACCAAACAGCTGCAGACTCTTGGAGGATAGCGATCCCCGCCTCAATCGCGTTTTTCTCGTCTTTCCAGCGCAGAAGGTCTTCTTGAAATTTCTGTTTTTCCGCCGCAATGGCATCCACATTTTTCGGGTCGATACCTTCGGCCGTATCAATTCGGCCGAGCAATCCATCTAGCCAGGCCTGCATTTCCTCAATAATAGGAGCGAGGCGTTTGAGGCCTTCTGGCTTGCTAAGTTCACGCACGCACCGTTCCACTTTGTTGTCGGCCGTCGGGACAATGCGCGGTTGAACGTAGCGTGGCGCCCACGTGGTACGCATATGGACGATATCGCCCACAGTCGGCTTTACCTGTTCTACGCCACCGTTATGGCCCATCGCCGGGTAGCGCAGATAGGCATTAAACCTGTAGGAAGGTGTTACCCGTTCAAGCTGCAGGTTGCGGTGTAGTAGCTTAGGCAGGGTAACGTCCAGATTTACTTGGAAAATGGCCGGATCGGTCTCATCGATCTTGGCGCGTGGCTCTTTGCTTTTGTTTTCGAGCGCGATGAATACATTCTTGCAGCTTGGGTTGAGCCAGTCCGAGACAAGCTCAATGTTCCAGCCTAGCTCAATGGTCGGCAACGGGATGGTGTTGGAACTCTTTCGGGCAAGCTCAAGAACCTCAGACCACTTCTTGTACTGACTCGGCCTGAATGTCAGGTCGCTGCGATAGGCCCAGAATGCGCCGCCCGTCTCCGGGTCAGTACTTTTCGCCCACTCCCCAAGCTGGTCGGCAATCAACTTGTTCATCAGCGCCGCATGGGTGTTCGCCAGCTCTTGGCAGCGAACAAGCGGTTCGTTCGGCGAAAAGACGAGGGGCGGGAGGTTTATTTCTAGCCGAAGCCACTTGTGTGGTGGAACCATTGGCTCGAAAAGGTCGTCATTGAGCGGAACTGCACCTTCGGCTGGAACGACCACTCCTTCTGCGGGCGGCGTATCTTCGATGCTGTTACCTTCGGTAGCATCACCTGTATCGAGCCGCAGAAGATTTTCTGGGATGCCTCGTTGGGCATACACGGCTTTGCGAATGTCTTCCCGAATAGTTCGCCATCCGGGATGTTTGGCCTTCGATGGGTAACTGTCTTTCTCCTTCTCCCAGGCATCATCCAAACGCTTCTTGATGGTCTCCTTGATGCTCTTGGTTACTTCCTTCTGGAGGCGGAACACTGCGCGGCAGCCGGGTCGCGCCAGGTCTTGCTCGTTCGGCAGCACACGGACGTATGCAGCAAACTTCGGCAGGATGGAAATGGTACCTTCCACGCCGGTCTGAACCTGGAAATTGAGGCCGTGTGAAGAAATCCAGATGGGTGAGGTCACTTCATCTGCGCCTTCGATGTTCTTTTGAGGGAGGACAAAACCAGAGTTGAGCAGCAATCGAGGACGCGCGCCATAGAGGTACTTGCCGTGCCGGCCAGCGCCACTTACCTCGGAATGAACCATCGTCAGCAACGCGTCGACCACAGCTTCTTTCAGTGTCGAGTGCAGCGTTTGCGGGTCGTTGCGAACAATAGGGTTAGGCATTGGTGGTCTCTCCAACGGGTGGGCATATGGATTCAACGGTCACGATGTTTTCCCGGGCTTTGTTGAACAGCATCTTGATGGTTTCGCGCTTGATGCCGGAATGGACCATTACGGATTCCGGCTGCAGCAGCATATGGGTGTATAGGTCGGACACATGTCGACCGTCGAGCCGGCGTGCATTGCGCACAGGCATGATGACGCGACGCCAGTAGTAGGCGACCTCGAGCTTAGAAAATCCCAGAGCATCTGCGAAGGCAGCGAAGTGTGCTTCCTTCATTGGGGCTTGAGGGCGAAGCGCATCGAACGGCGTATCTGGCGAGTCGCCGAGATTGACCCAGTGCCGCACGGACTGCTCGGCCGGAAAATCTTTGGCGAGCTTTTCGTTGACCTCCAGGATAGAGGCTCGAAGCTGCCGCACTTGGTCGGCAAGCTTGGTGCCCGGAAATTTGGTTTTCAGCGCTTTCAGAATGCTCTGATGATAGTCGCGCAGGGCCCCCTCGAATGTCTTGTCGTGCTCAATAGGGATGCCTGCTTCCTTCAGGACAACCTCTACTAGCTCACGCAATTCTGCAGTCATCACAAAGAGCTTGTCGCCGGGTTCCAGACTTTGAACCTTGCAACTGCGAAAACCGCGATCCGTAGCATCTGCACTTGCGGGGTCATACACGTAGACATCATGAGTCGAGCGTCGATGCAGCACAGCGCCGAACTCCAGACGGATACTCCACGCCTCCGGATCATTGGCATCTTCCGTCGCCTCAACCTCTGCCGATAGGTCGATTCGGAATGCAGGCAACACGAAGTCAGCATTCATCAGGAGCTGATTACCTTCTGGCAGATGCTTGAGACGATGGAGGATGGATTCCATGCGCGGCTTCCATTGCCGGAATGCTGGAAATTCTTGAACAAGCGGCTTCAGAGTGTTGCGAAGACTTTGTCCGTTGCGCTGGGTCAGGAGCAGCTCCGTATGTGCTGGGATCTGGTCATCAGTAATGACGAGCCGCAATCCGTCCTCATCCAGCCCGGAGAAGACTAGGTGAGCGCCATTCAGATGCGCGAGGGTAGTTTCGAGTTGCGATGACGAGATAAGCCGCAGGCGCTCCTGGAAGTCCCCGAATTGGATGCCTTGCGGGTAATCGCGGTAGGCAGCTAGATAGCGCTCCGCCAGACGACGATAGATGGGGCTCGTGAAGACGACTATTAGCGATTTGCGTTGCTTGCCACACACTTGGCCGACAATCTCAGCCAAGCGGTGCGCAAGCGGAGTACCTTGCTGGTAGTTCTCATAGAGCTGTGTCCCCATCTGCATGCATTTGCGCAGCTCAATTCGCTCAAAATCGGCTTCGGCTGTCATGTCGAAGGTAACGAGCTTTGCATGGAAGGAAGACCAGCTGTATGCCTCACGCGTGCGGTCACGAATTCCGCTCTCGCCAAGCCACTCCACAAGCGTAGCCACGCCGCAAGGCAAAGCAGCCAGTCGGACAAGATAGTTTGCCGCATCCCAGACGGGTTTGGCCAACTCTTGGGAATTCGGAATCTGCCCAGCCAGCCGGTAGAGTTTGTTGATGACCTTGGCGGCATCGGCATCCACCACCGAAACATCGAGTGTGCGGGGAATCGGTGCACGAATTTCAGTCTGCCCAGGGGCAACCAGCCCGTCTTCCTTGAGTGCACTTGCAATACCTGTAATAGCGTAATCGTCAGGTCTAGACCAGCGCAGTTCCTTGCGCTCATGATTCAACCGCCAGAGGTCGTTCTTCAAGGTATAAGCACTTCGTGGGTGGTCTATCACCACCAGAACCCCTGGGCGGTTTGCACCAAATACCTCTTCCAGCATTACCAGGAACCGGCACAGTGCCCCCCGCCATCCACGTGCTTCCATGCGAATTTGGCGCGTGGCATTCACGATGACAACTTCGGGGGGGCCCATCTTCTTCAGTCGGACAAGTGCCGTGCGCAACTCCTCCCTGGTTAGACGGCCATCCAGAGCGAACAAGGCGTCCGGGGCGGTTTGGGCGTTTCCCATGAACTGGCAGTTGCTGGCCAATGCTTTTTTATGGGAGCGGCGAGCGAGCTTCGCGCGGACATGCTCAAGGAGGTGAGATTCGCATGACCCCCACAAAAGGTCGCCGGGCGTTGCCAAAAAATGGGGAATAAGCTCGCCCATGGTGGGATGGATGTGATCGCCCTCAGCTGACTGTGACGCAAGAGAGAACAGAAACGCATCTTTGTCGCTGCACCTGCGCTTGAGTTTGCTTGTGTCGACGCCGCCGACTTCTGCCAACTGCCGAGCATGACGAAGCACGTCCTCGCGCCCCAGCATCAGGTGGTTGAGTGGGTAGAAGGCATTTGTCTTGGTCGGAAACACCAGACCGCGCACTCCGAGTTTGTCACCGCGCGCCCAACGTTCCAACGTAGCCAGGGCATGCACCACTGCCAGAGTTTTTGGGCACACCGGCCACATAAGGACGATGTGCCGCGTACGGTTCTGTGCTGCTGATAAATAGAGGTTAATGAGCTCGATTAAGCCAACACCAGGAGTGCTTGGAGCAGTGTCGTCTTCGCGGTAAACGCTTACGTTAGCTTCTCCGTACCAAGAAGTAATCTCGGACACTGGAGGAATACTGATATTTTTTTCAGGAGCCGTGGACACGGCATTGATAGATTCGACTAAAGTTATATTAGTTTTATTTGATTTTTTTTTTAGCAACTGCTGGAATAGGAGTGTTTTTTTCTCTTTTTCGCCCATCCGTTTCTGAGCTGCGTCAAGACGCCTCCCTTTTACTGAGAAATCCATAATCACTATGCTCCTTCTTGGTCGGGCAGACCATATGCTTTACGTACAGCAGCATCAATGTCAAGTCCTTGAGCTATTGCATTAAGAATTTTCTTGGGGTCAGGAAGCGGTAAATGCCGCAGCTCATAAGCTGAAACATTGGTTGCCCCAGAAATACACCGAAAGAGACGATCTACCGTTCTGGTTCGGAGAATCTTGGCGAGCAACTCTGGTGTAATGTCAGGATCATTTTTAACCTGCTCAAGGAAACAAACATGATTTTCGCCAACAACACCGCCAAATTCAATTAATAATTCCGTTGGCACTGCCGCACCAACAAGCCTTCTTGGCTGCTCGGTTGAGCTGACTCGCTGTAATGCGACAGCTGGCTTGCGAATTACACCAGCTGCGATAGGCTCGCCCATGTCTATGTAACGCTCGATAGATGGACCAGAAACCCTATCTAATGAGAACTCACCATTCTGACTAATATTTTTTGACCAAATCAAGGGCATTAGTGCCTTGGGGTTAATTGCCTGCTCGCGTGACACAAAACGCGGCCGTTTATCTCTGTGAAAGACAATAACCCCTATTTTAGTGCGGTAACCATAATCATCAATAGTTGCCTGAGGCTCGCTGAATAAAAAAGATAACTCTTTATCAATAGCACGCCTAGGTATTGGCCAAGGTTTTGGTTCAGTAGGAAGTTGCAGAGTTCCTGCGAAATCAACTTCCCCTTGAGATTCGAGGCAAAACACTTGGGTTACTTTTTTAGTAGCCTGCCTAGGCAGTTTTCGCCAAATGGTAATTACAGTATCCTGTTCGGCAGAAACAAATATACCACCTTTGTCATGAATAAGATCAAATTGCTCAACACTTCCCCGCTCACTTAATATTTTTCTAACAGGGGAAAAGGATTGGCCAGAAAAAAAACTCATTGGGGTTAGTACAGCACCGACACCACCGTGCTTCAGAATTTTAGTGGCAAGCCCAATAAATAAACCATATAGGTTAGGCTGTCCTTTCATTACATCGCTATATGTATTAAAGTAAGGTGACATTTCCACCTTGTTTATTTTTCGATAGGGTGGATTGCAAAGAACCACATTGAAACGCTGTTCAGTACCCTCAAATATTTTTAGGCTATCACCTTGCGAAATTTTAAACTCTGGTTCCCGCCCAACGTCCTTGATAATTGGGGCGATAGCCATTCGTAGAAATGTAGTGGTCAACCAACAAAGAAATTCATCTGTATCACAGCCATAAATATTATTTTCTAGGTGTGAGAGAATTGCTTCGCTGCTGTCTCCCCGTGATCGAAGCTTCTCAACAATTCGAATAGCCGCCGGAGCAAGAAATGCCCCGCCACCACAGGCAGGATCAATAAGTGGACCTGATTCAATTGCAATGCACCCATCAACGCTTTCCAAGAGGCGCTCTGTCAATCTCGGAGGGGTGAAATACATAGCACTGCTTTTACGTTTCTCAGCCGGAAGCAGAGCGGCGTATGCAGAGCTTAACCAGAATGCCCCAGTTATTAAGTTGGATTCGTTTAACCATTCCGCAAACTTGACAATGGAAGCATCAACGTCAAGTGCTGTTGAAACATGTTCAAGTTTCAAATCAGGATAGGATAATGACATCCAGCACGCTAGGATACTTTTAGTGATGTCTGACGGAGTCGCTCCAGCTTCCATTAAAACTTTAACGGATTTTACGAACTTTGAAAAGGTAGCACTGTTATGCGGCAACATGTTCTAACCAATGCAGATGACATTGATTTTCAATTTTATCATGATAGACATACCGATAATATCGATTTATCTGTATTTCTTGTTCTGAATTACCTTCCAGCCCCAAAACGGCTGGGAAGTGTCTAGGGAAGGTGCGAATAAGTCATATGGCACGAGAGCATTTACTGGTAACCCATTGATATTAAATGACTAAAATTTTCATTTTTTGTTCGTGGGATACTTGTTCGCACTTTCCCTTGGCATTCTGCCCCGGTGTGACAACCCGCTTTTGCTGCGCTCTGAACATCCAGTCGGCTCCTAATTTGGGATTGAGGTCTATATCGACTTCATCCTCATAAAACACCGGATTATCGGCA
>NZ_JBLUXC010000006.1:0-123139 GCF_048276795.1 Aeromonas sp. PS2Canimalfood6 | reverse complement strand
CTTGCGGCGGAGCACCGTTGGAGGTGATCAAGCAATACATTCAAAACCAGCGGGGCTGACGCCCCGGCGAAATTCCCCTCCCACCTACGTCGGAGGGAGTCCCCTTTCGCATTTAAGATGGTGTTCATGGCATGTCCTGCATGGGGAAAACAAGTGGCATTGCTGGGCGCAGGCCTGGCCTGCGCCTTCACTACCCTCCTTGGCAGCACATCTCGTCCCTGTCGGAGCGCACAAGGGCGGGCCCGGGGGTGTCGGCGTCAACCAGACCGTCCGACAACACGGAGAGCCATAGCGACCGGCACGGTCACAACTTTACGTATTTTTCAAAAAAGTGAGGGAAAGGAGACGGGGCCTGTCGGCGACAGGCCCCGGGAGCACTACCCTTTCAGACCACCGAGGAATTCGGCGCGGGTGTCGGGCTGGGTCTTGAAGACGCCGCCCAGGGAGGTGGTGGTGGTGTAGGAGGTGGAGTCCATCACGCCACGGGCCTTCACGCAGAAGTGGGTCGCCTTGATGCTGATGGCCACGTCCCTGGTGCCAAGCAGGGTCTGCAACGCCAGCAGGATCTGCTGGGTCAGCCGCTCCTGTACCTGGGGACGGCGGGCGAAGAACTGCACGATGCGGTTGATCTTCGACAGGCCAATCACCTTGCCGCGGGGAATGTAGGCCACGTGGGCAAAGCCGTCTATGGTGACGAAGTGGTGCTCGCAGGTGCTGGTGAGGCTGATGTCCCGCACCATGATCATCTCGTCCACCTTCATTTTGTTCTCGATCACCGTCACCTTGGGGAAGGTGGCATAGTCGAGGCCGGAGAAGATCTCGTTCACGTACATCTTGGCAATGCGGTGCGGGGTCTCGGCCAGACTGTCGTCGGCCAGATCCAGTCCCAGCGTCTCCATGATGGCGCGCATATGACCTTCGATTTTTTCCTTTTTCTGCTGGCCGCTCAATTCATTGGCCACCAGAGGTGTCTCAAGGCCCTCGGCCTCGAGCGCCGCCCTGACCAACAGGGCTTCCTGGCTTAAGCTCGTCATCGTGTTTCTCTCCCACGCTCAGGGACTGTGCTGGCCTGCGGCATGGTGCCGCGGCGCAATCTTACAGGGCGATTATTGTCATAATTCTGTCT
This sequence comes from Aeromonas sp. PS2Canimalfood6, assembly GCF_048276795.1. Lineage (NCBI taxonomy): Bacteria > Pseudomonadati > Pseudomonadota > Gammaproteobacteria > Aeromonadales > Aeromonadaceae > Aeromonas > Aeromonas sp. PS2Canimalfood6. The sequence continues at coordinate 122,013 of NZ_JBLUXC010000006.1, read as the reverse complement.
AACTCAAGCCCGGTGCCCGACTTTATGCCAAACCACCCCGTTTTGTCCGCACCGGCCTGCCCATTCGGGGGCAAGGCGCACGGCCGTGCCGCCTCTTCCCCAGCCACCATCTCGCACAAGCCTCGCTCTGGTTACCCATCAGGAGGTAATTCAACGGGATAGCGCCCCAGAATCCGATCACACCGGGGCATCTGCCCCCCATTACCGCACCTTCGGCCTGCCCATCGGAGCGGATTTTTGGGATAATCCGCCCCCTACACACCAGAGAGGTCATGATGATGGGATTCGATACCGGTGCACTCCTCCCCTTGGACAAGGCCCTGCAAGGGATGCTGGAACAACTCACCTGCTGCTGCGAGACGGAGCGGTTGCCCCTGCCCCAGGCGCTGGATCGGATCCTGGCCGAGGAGATAAGCTCCCCCCTCTTCGTCCCCCCCTTCGACAACGCCGCCATGGACGGCTATGCCGTGCGCCTGGCGGATCTCGCCGCCGGGGTGCCGCTCCCCGTGGCGGGCAAGGCCTTTGCGGGCCAGCCCTATGAGGGGGAGTGGCCCGCCGGCCACTGCATCCGCATCATGACCGGGGCCCCTGTGCCCCCGGGTGCAGACGCTGTGGTGATGCAGGAAGAAACGCAAGCCGGCGACAACGGGATCACTTTCCTGACCCGCCCCGTTGCGGGCCAGAACATCCGTCGCCGCGGCGAGGACCTGGCGCAGGGTGCCCAGGTGCTCGAAAGCGGCCTGCGCCTGAGCCCCAGAGAGCTGCCGCTGCTCGCCTCCCTTGGCATCGCGAACGTCACGGTGCGCCGTCCCCTCAAGGTCGCCATCTTCAGCACAGGGGACGAGCTCAAGCCTCTGGGCACCCCGCTCCAGCACGGGGACATCTACGACTCCAACCGCTACGGGGTCAAGGCGATGCTGAGCCGCATGGGCTGTGAGTGCCTGGACCTTGGCATCATCCCCGATGATCCGGCGGCCCTTCGCGCCGCCTTCTTGCAGGCCGACCGCGAGGCCGATGCCCTGATCACCACCGGGGGAGTCTCGGTGGGGGAAGCGGACTTCACCAAGCAACTGCTCGAAGAGCTCGGGGAAATTGGCTTCTGGAAGCTCGCCATCAAGCCGGGCAAACCCTTCGCCTTTGGCCGGTTGCCAAACGCCTGGTTCTTCGGTCTGCCGGGCAACCCGGTCTCCGCCATGGTCACCTTCGATCAGCTGGTGCAACCGGCTCTGGCCAGACTGGCCGGCCAGCAGTTTGCACGCCCGCACCCCCTCCAGGCCCTGGCGACAGAACCGCTCAAGAAGAGCCCGGGGCGCCAGGACTTCCAGCGCGGCATCCTGAGCGTGGGCCCGAATGGCCTCGAGGTACGCAGCACCGGCTCCCAGGACTCCGGGGTGTTCAGCTCCCTGTCCCGGGCCAACTGCTACATCGTGCTCGAACAGGAGCGCGGCAAGGTAGCCGCCGGTGAGACGGTCACCGTCGAGCCCTTCTCGGGGCTGCTGCTGTGAGCGAGATCCTGAGCGACGCCGAGCTCCTTCGCTACAACCGCCAGATCGTGCTCAAATCCTTCGACTTCGAGGGGCAGGAGGCGCTCAAGCAGTCACGCGTGCTGGTCATCGGCGCCGGGGGCCTCGGCTGCGCCGCCAGCCAGTATCTGGCGGTGGCCGGGGTCGGCCACCTCACCCTGGTGGATTTCGATCGGGTGGAGCTCTCCAATTTGCAGCGCCAGGTTCTGCACAGCGACGAGCGCATCGGCCAGCTCAAGGTGGAGTCCGCGGCGACGTCCCTGCGCGCCCTCACCCCCTGGCTCGAGGTGGAGACCCACGCCGCCCTCGCCGACGAGGCGCTGCTCGATGCCCTGCTGCCAGGCCATCAGCTGGTGCTCGACTGCACTGACAACGTCGCCATCCGCAACCTCCTCAACCAGCGTGCCCGCCAGCACAAGGTGCCCCTGGTCAGCGGCGCCGCCATCCGGCTGGAAGGGCAGCTCTGCAGCTTCACCTGGCAGGAGGATGAACCCTGCTACGCCTGTCTCAGCGCCCTCTTTGGCGATCAGGCCCTCACCTGTGTCGAGGCGGGGGTACTGGCCCCCGTGGTGGGGCTGGTGGGCAGCCTGCAGGCGCTCGAGGCCATCAAGCTGCTGGCGGGCATGGGCAAAAGCTACAGCGGCCGCCTGCTGATGATCGACGGTCTGGGTGGCAGCTTTCGCGAGCTGAAGCTTCCCAAGCGCCCCGACTGCCCGGTCTGCTCAAGACCCTGAGCAGCGCCCACAAAAAAGCCGAACCCCCGGGGTTCGGCTTTTTTATCTACCTCTGCTGTCTGCTCCCCTCAATGGGTTGAGAGGATCCGCTGCAACAGATGATTGAACCCGGCGGGATCTTCCGCCGGCCAGGCGTGGTGACCATCCGGGGTGTGGATGGTGGCATTGGGCAGGGAGGCGAACTGCTCCACCCGCCGCGCCAGGGGCAGATAGTCGTGACTGGTGGAGATGATGGCCACCGGCTGCCAGAGGGTGCCGAGACGAGCCCGCACCGACCAGCCGGGCAGCGCCTCCAGCAGCGCCTTGTAGGTCTTCTTTTTGTTGCGCACGAAGCGCCCCCGGAAGGTGTGGCGCACCTGGGCGAGATCGGGGCCGGGAAAGAGCTCGCGACCGAGCCACCACGCCAGCGGCCGCATGCCGAACCAGCGCAGCCACTTGAGGCGCATGGCATAGCGCTCCTGCTCCTTTGGCGTCTCCAGCAGAAATTCGCTGAAGCCGTTGACCAGCACCAGCCCCTGCACCTTGTGGGGCAGTTGCAGCGCCAGCTCCAGCGCCACCATGGCACCGAGCGACAACCCCACTACCCAGGCAGGCTCGGGCTGCTCGTCGAGCCAGCGGGCCACATCCGCCGCCAGGGTGGGCACGTCAAAGGGCCCCTCCTGCATGCTCTGGCCGTGGCCGCGCAAGTCGATGGCCACCACCCGGTAGCGCTCGGAAAAACGCTCGATCTGCGCCTGCCAGTCGAGGCTGGAAGAGCCCAGCCCGTGCAGCAAGAGCAGCAAGGGCCCCTCCCCCGCACTGCGCAGGGCCAAGCCATGGGATTTCATTACCTGATTGCGACGCACCCGTCCCCCCTTTCTCGACGCCATGCCGGCCACTCATGGCCAGCCAATCCGTACTCCGGTCCCCTGTCTACCCCTCTCCCACCAGGCTCACCGCCTTGATGTAGGCGTAGAGGCGCATGGCCGGCGTCAGGGCGAGCCGCTGCGCGGAGCGGCTGGTGATCCGGGCCAGCAGTATCTGCTGCCCCAGCGCCAACTGCAACAGGGTCTGCCCCGGTCGCACCTCCCGCACCTCCAGCAGCCGGGTCTCGAGGCAGTTGGAGAGGCTGGAGTGCACGATGGGCTCGGTGGCGATCACCAGATCCCGCGCCGCCACCTTGATCTGCAAGGGGCCTGCTTCATCGGGGGCATGCTCCATGGTCACCATCAGGGTCTGCTCCCCGAGTCGCAGGGTCGCCATCTGCTCGTGCTCGTCGTAGTGGGCCAGGGTCGCCGAGAGCATGACCCCGACGTCGTCGCGACTGGCCAGCGACAGGTCGGTGCGGGCGAAGATCTCCTCTGGGGTGCCCTGGGCCTCCACCCGTCCCTCTGCCAGCAGCACCAGTCCATCGCAGAGCAGGCTCACCTCCTCCATGGCGTGGCTGACGAAGATCATGGGGATGCCGCTCTCTTGCTGCAAGCCCTTGAGCACGTGGGCCTGATGGATGCGGCTGCGCCTGTCCAGCGCCGAGAAGGGTTCATCCAGCAGCAGCAAGTCGGGCTCGGCCAGCAAGGCCCTGGCCAGTGCCACCCGCTGACGCTGACCGCCGGAGAGGCCGTGGGCCGGTTGCCCCAGCAGCTCGGCAAAGCCGAGGCGAGCAGCCAGCTCCTCTGGCTGCCAGCGCCCCCTCCCCTTGCGAGCCGCCAGTTGCAGGTTGCCGAGCACGCTCAGGTGGGGGAAGAGACGGGCATCCTGAAACACCAGCCCGATGCGCCGCGCCTCGGGGGGCAGGGCTGCAAGCTCGCGCCCCTGCCAGCGCAGGGCATCGCCCGGGGCCCTGTCGAGCCCGGCGATGATGCGCAGCAGGGTGCTCTTGCCACAACCCGAAGGACCGAACAGGCCGAGGATGCGGCTGGGGGGCAGTGCCAGATCGCACGCCAGGGTGAAGGGGCCGAAATCACGTCTGGCCTTGAGGTAGAGGCTCATCCGAACAGCCTCCGTTGTCGGCGTTGCAGCACGCCGTAGACCAGCACCAGCATCACCAGGGAGAAGCCCATCAGGCCGCCTGCCAGAATATGGGCATTCTGGTAATCCATCGCCTCCACGTGATCAAACAGGGCGATGGAGAGCACCTGGGTCTCCCCGGGAATGTTGCCGCCAATCATCAGCACCACCCCGAACTCCCCCAGGGTGTGGGCAAAGCCCAGCGCTGCCGCCATCACGAAGCTGGGCAGCGTCATGGGCAGGATGATGCGAAAGAAGCGCTCAAACGGGCCCATCCCCAGGGTGGCGGCAGCCTCCAGCTCCTTGTTGCCCATGTTGACGAAGGCGGAGGTGAGGGGCTGTACCACGAAGGGGAGCGAGTAGATGACGGAGGCGATGAGCAGGCCGAGGAAACTGAAGGCGAGCGGGGCCCCGAAGGTCTCCCGCCACCAGCCACCGAGGCCGTACTCCGGGGAGAAGGCCAACAGCAGATAGAAACCGAGCACGGTGGGCGGCAGCACCAGCGGCAGGGCCACCATGGCCTCCACCAGGGGGCGCAGCCGGTGCTGGCTGCGAGACAGCCACCAGGCGAGCGGCGGCGACAGCAGCAGCAGGATGGCAGTGGTGCTGGCCGCCAGTTTCAGGGTCAGCCAGACCGCCAGCAGATCCCCTTCACTCATAGGGTCCCCTCTCGGGTGTCGATAAAAAACAGGGCGCCGTCATGACGGGCGCCGCCTTGGGACACGTCAGGCACCGGATCTGGCCAGCACGGGGCTGGCCAGCCCCCGGCAGACGCCGGGCGCTTACTGCGGCAGGGCGTAACCCGCCGCCTTGATCTGCGCCTGTCCCGGCCCCTTGAGCCAGGCGACCAGGGCATCCACCGCCGCCCCTTTCTTCAGCACCAGGGCCTGCTGCTCGATGGGGGGATAGAAGCTGGCCGGCACCGCCCAGGCTTCGCCGGTCTTGCCCGCCTCCACCAGATTGGCCCAGGCGACAAAGCCCAGCTTCGCATTGCCGGAATCGACAAACTGCCAAGTCTGGCTGATGTTGGTGCCGGTCAGCACCCGATACTGCTTGGGATCGATCTTGAGATGAGCCAGGGTCGCCATGGCGGCGGCGCCATAGGGCGCTGTCTTGGGATTGGCGATGGCCAGCTCCCCCTGCCAGTGGCGCAAGGTGGCCTCGTCAGGAGCAGGCCCCCCCTTCTGCCAGAGGCCGAGCTGACCGATGGCATAGGTGAAGCGTTCGCTCCCCTTGCCTTCCGACTCCAGCTTTTGAGGGGTCGCCACGTCGGCCGAGAGGAAGAGATCGAAGGGCGCACCGTGGGTGATCTGGGTATAGAGCACGCCGGTGGCCGCCGAACTGATGGCGATGTTGTGGCCGGTCTTGGCGGTGAACTCCTTGCCGATGCGCTCTATGGTGCCCTTGAAGTTGGCCGCCACCGCCACCTTGACCTCGTCAGCCAGCACAGCACCGCTGTACATGGCGCCGATCCCCAGCACCAACAGGGATACCCATCTCTTCATTCCGTTGCTCCTTATGTTCCGGCACGCCGGATCGATTGACACGAGCTCGAGGCTCACTCCCCTTGTTGCCAGCGGGCCAGGGCGGCGTCATCGCTCGCCCTGGCCTCGACCCAGCGTTGCACCCCGTCGGCGGTCAGCTCTTTTTTCCAGAACGGCGCCCGGGTTTTCAAGAAATCCATGATGAAGTGGCAGGCCTCGAAGGCCGCCTCGCGGTGGGCACTGCTCACCACCACCAGCACGATCTGATCCCCGAGCAGCAGCTCGCCGATGCGGTGAATGAGGGTACACTCCTGCAGGGGCCAGCGGCTGCGGGCCTCGGCCACTATGTTCGTCAGCGCCTTCTCGGTCATGCCGGGGTAGTGTTCGAGGGCCAGCCCCTTCACCTGCTCCCCCTGATTGAAGTCGCGCACCTTGCCGACAAAGCTGACAATCGCGCCTGTATCCTGCCGGGCAGCAAGGCGGGCATATTCGTCGGCCAGCGAGAAGTCATCCCGCTGCACCAGAATGCGATCGGTCATGGTCAGCCTCCGGTCGTCACTGGAAGGAGAGGGAAGAAGGCGGCCTCACCACAGTCCCGCAGCTCAGTGGTGCGATCTACGGTCATTATCTCGTTCATCCTTAACCTCCGGTCACCGGCGGGAAGAAGGCGACCTCATCCCCGTCATGGAGGGGGGTATCCAGCGGCACCAGGGTCTGGTTGACCGCCACCAGGAGCTTGCCGGATTCGAGCGCCAGCGCCCACTTGTCACCCCGCTCGCTCAAGGCGGCGCGAAGGGCATCGGCACTGGCGTAGTCGCAAGGCAGGCTGAGCTCGTCGCAGCCGACCAGCTCACGCACCTGCGCAAAAAACAGAACCTTGATCATGCCTGCTCTCCTTTGGTCTCACCCAGTTGGAAATGACCGGATTTACCGCCCTTTTTCTCCACCAGACGCACCTGCTCGATAACCATGTCCTTTTGCACCGCCTTGCACATGTCGTAGATGGTCAGGGCCGCCACCGAGGCGGCGGTGAGCGCCTCCATCTCCACCCCGGTCTTGCCCGAGAGCTTGCACAGGGTGCGGATATGGACCCGATTGTGCGCCGCCTGGGGGGCTATCTCTACCTCCACCCGGGTCAGAGCCAGGGGATGGCAGAGGGGAATAAGGTCGGCGGTCTTCTTGGCCGCCATGATGCCGGCGATGCGGGCGGTGGCGAACACGTCCCCCTTGTGGTGCTGACCACTCAGGATCAACGCCAGGGTCTCGGGGGCCATGGTCACAAAAGCCTCGGCGCGGGCCTCGCGTTCGGTCACCTGCTTGTCGGTGACATCCACCATGTGGGCCTCGCCGCTCTGGTTGAGATGGGTCAGGTTCATCTATGCCCCTATCGAAGAATAAGATGGATGATCCGGGTTTACTCCCGGGATCACAGATGGGTCACGAAGTTGCACGGCCGGGTACGGGCGTCGAGCTGATCCCGGATAAGCTGTTCCCAGCCCAGACGGCAGGCGCCGGTGGAGCCGGGCAGGCAGCAGATCAGGGTGCGATTGGCGAGTCCTGCCAGGGCACGGCTCTGCATGGCGGAGCCTTTTATCTCGGCAAACGAGAGCTGGCGGAACATCTCGCCAAAGCCCTGCACCGTGCGCTCGAACAGCACGCCGACCGCCTCGGGCACCCGGTTCTGCTCGTTGAAGCCGGTGCCGCCGTTGATGAGCACCACCTGGACTCCCTCGTCGGCAATCCACTCGCTCACCTGGGCGCGGATGCGAAACAGGTTGTCTGGGCAGAGCGCCCGGTCGGCCAGCACGTGGCCGGTCTGGGTCAGGGCCTCGACCAGATAGTCCCCCGAGCTGTCATCGGCAGCGGTGCGACTGTCGGAAACCGTCAGGACGGCGATCTTGAGAGGGATGAATTCGCTGTGTTTGGGTGCCATTGGGGCCATTCCTGTCAATCATTGACCACGAGAGGATGAGGTGAACGCGCCGCACCGTGGTGCCAGCCATGAAAGGAGCCGGTGGGCGCCGCGTTGCCGGGAAGGGATTCTATCAAAAGATGTCTGGCTGGGGGGCGTCATTGCCCATTAATCTCGAAGGCCGCCGGATCCCGGGGATCCGGCGGCCTTCCCATCAGAAGCCTGGCACCCCTTTCATGTCAGGCAGTTGGTGCGCAATCCCCTTGTGGCAGTCGATGCAGGTGTTGGCCCCGCTTGCCAGGTTGGTGGAGTGCATCTGGGCGGCTCGACGCCCTTGCAGGGAGAAGTCCATGTACTCGAAGTTGTGGCAGTTGCGGCACTCGCGCGAATCCGTCTCCTTCATCCGCTGCCACTCCCGCTCGGCCATCTCCCGCCGGTGGGATTCAAACTTCTCGCGGGTATCCACCTTGCCGGTGATCATGCCCCACAGCTCCTTGGAGGCCTGCACCTTGCGGATGATCTTGTAGGTCCATTCGTGGGGTACGTGGCAATCCGGGCAGCTGGCCCGCACGCCGGAGCGGTTGGCGTAGTGGATGGTGTCGCGGTACTCCACGAACACGTTGTCCTTCATCTCGTGGCAACCGGTGCAGAAGGCCTCGGTGTTGGACGCTTCCATGGCGGTGTTGAACCCGCCCCAGAAGATGACGCCACCGAAGAAGCCCATCAGCAGGATGACCCAGAGGGCCGCCTTCGACGGTGACTTGAAGGTGGTCCACAGACGCTTCACAAAGCCGGGTAATTTCATCTATGGGTTCCTCAGTTCAGCGCTTCAACCGGTTTGAAGGTATTGTTCACCAGCGGCTTGGCATCCGCTTGCGGCACGTGGCACTGCAGACAGAAGTAGCGACGCGGAGAGACTTCGCCCAGGGTCATGCCGTCGCGGGTCTCGAAGTGGGTGGGGCTTATCTTGGGGGCCTTCATGGCACTGGCGTTCTTGAAGCTGTGACAGGCCAGGCACTTGTTGACCTTGTTGTCCACTTCATAGTTGCGGGTGTCGTGGGGGATCAGCGGGGGCTGGTGCATGTACTGGCGATCGTAGAGGTCGCCATCCTTGCGAAAGTTCTTCATGGGGGCCGCGTCGGCATCCGTCACCAGATCCGTGCTTCCCCGCTCCGACTTGATGCCCCCCGTGCTGTTGGTGATCTCGGGGACGGCCGCCATCAAGGAACCCGCCATCAGGCAGGCCAGCATTGCTCCAATCAGCTTCTTCATTATGTGTTCTCCGACGTTTTCTCTGCCTTGACGGCAAAACCTACAGTGATTTCAAAAACTTGCTCCGCGCAGACATCGATGCAACGGCCGCAGTTGGTACACTCCTGAGCCGCAATCAAGGGCCCGTGACCACGCCTGGCACCGTGAACGGGGCCGCGCAGGATGGGGCGCTCCGGGCAGACCGCATAACAATCCATGCAGTTGCTGCACCGCTCGCGCCCCGAGGCTGCAATCTTGATGAACCCGACCCGGTTGACCAGGGCATAGAAGGCCCCCACCGGACAGAGGTGACCGCACCAGCCCCGCTCCACCACAAAAAGGTCGAACAGGAACAGCGCCGCCAGCAGGCCCCAGCCCGCCCCCATGCCGAACAGCAGGCCGCGCAGGGTGAGGGGCACCGGATTGACCAGCTCCCACACCAGCACGCCGGCGATGGCCGGCGCCACCAGCACCATGGCCAGCAGCCAGTAGCGGGTAGCGCGGTTGAACTGACCGTTGCCCTTGAGCCCGAGCCGCCCCCTGAGCCAGGCGGCGGCATCGGTGACCAGGTTGACCGGACAGACCCAGGAGCAGAACACCCGCCCCCCGACCAGCCAGTAACCCGCGAGCACCAGCCCGGCCCCGAGCCAGAGGGTGGGGATGGGCCACTGGCCCGCCGCCACCGACTGCAACAGGGTCAGGGGATCCGTGAGGGGCACCGTCTCCAGCAGCAGGGAGCTGGAGAGGTTGCCCTTGAGGATCCAGATGCCCGCGAGCGGCCCCAGCAGGAACAGCCCCAGCACCCCGAACTGGCAAAGCCGGCGCAGCAGCAGGAAGCGGTGGGCACGCCACCACCCCAGCCTGGCCGTGGCCTCGGCCCCCGGATACCGACTCATAGACCCTCCGGTTTGCGGGTCGGCAGGGTCAGTCGCTCACCGATGAGGGACTTGCCCGCCTTCTCCTTCTCTTCCCACCCGAGCCGGTAGTGGTGACCCAGCTCCCCCTTGGCAAGCTGGCGAGGCACCACCTTGATGGCCGCCTCCTCCAGCACGCAGGCGTGCTCGCACTTGCCGCAGCCGGTACAGAGATCGCTGTGCACCGTGGGCAGGAACATGGCGTGCTTGCCGGTGCGCGGGTTGTGCTGCAGCTCCAGGGTAATGGCCTTGTCGATGAGGGGGCAGACCCGGTAGCAGACGTCGCAGCGCAGCCCCAGGTAGTTGAGGCAGGTCTCGTGATCGATGAGCACCGCCACCCCCATCCGCGCCTGATCGATGTCGGTCATGGCCCGATCCAGCGCCCCGCTCGGGCAGGCCGCCACGCAGGGGATATCGTCACACATCTCGCACGGGACGGCGCGCGCCTTGAAATAGGGGGTGCCGGTGGTCACGGGTTCAAACAGCCGGGCGAGCTTGAGGGTGTCGTAGGGGCAGGCCAGGGCGCAGAGCCCGCAGCGCACGCAGGCGCCGAGAAACTCTGCCTCGTCGAGGGCCGCCGGCGGGCGCAGCGCCTGGGCAGGCAAAGCCTGCACCTGCTGGCGCGCCACGCCGCCAAGCCCCACACCAAGCAGGCCCACACCGCAGGCCCCCTTGGCGAGGTCGGCCAGAAACTGGCGCCGACTACGACTCATCTCGCGCTCCCCCGCCTCAGGCCTTCATGACCTTGACGGCGCACTTCTTGTAATCCGTCTCTTTGGAGAGCGGATCGGTGGCGTCCAGGGTCAGCTTGTTGACCAGCTGGCTCGCATCGAAGAAGGGCATGAACACCAATCCCTTGGGCGGACGGTTGCGGCCGCGGGTCTCGACCCGGGTCTTCACCTCGCCCCGGCGGGAGGAGACGATTACCTCTTCGCCACGGCGCACGCCACGGGCCTTGGCATCTTCCGGGTGCATGAAGAGCACCGCATCCGGGAAGGCGCGATAGAGCTCGGGGACACGGCGGGTCATGGTACCGGTGTGCCAGTGCTCCAGCACGCGACCGGTGGAGAGCCACATGTCGTACTCTTTGTCCGGAGCTTCGGCAGCCGGCTCATAGGGCAGCGCGAAGATGACCGCCTTGCCGTCGGGCTTGCCGTAGAAGCGCACCCCCTCCCCCGCCTTCACGTAAGGGTCGAACCCTTCGCGATAGCGCCACAGGGTCTCCTTGCCGTCCACCACCGGCCAGCGCAGGCCACGGGCTTCGTGATACTGATCGAACGGCGCCAGGTCGTGGCCATGGCCGCGACCGAAGGAGGCGTACTCCTCAAAGAGCCCCTTCTGGACGTAGAAACCAAAGTGCTCGGCCTCGTCGTTCAGGGCCCCCTTGCTCTGCTCTTTCGGGAACTGGTTCACCTGGCCGTTGGCATAGAGCACGTCGAACAGGGTCTTGCCCTTCACTTCCGGCATCTTGGCAATCAACTCAGCCGGCCACACCTCTTCCACGGTGAAGCGTTTGGAGAATTCCATCAGCTGCCACAGGTCGGACTTGGCGCCTTCCGGTGCCTTCACCTGCTGGTGCCAGAACTGGGTGCGACGTTCGGCGTTGCCGTAGGCCCCCTCTTTCTCCACCCACATGGCGGTGGGCAGGATGAGGTCGGCCGCCTGGGCGGTCACGGTCGGATAAGGGTCGGAGACCACGATGAAGTTGGCCGGGTTGCGATAACCGGGCAGCGCCTCTTCGTTCATGTTTGGGCCGGCCTGCATGTTGTTGTTGCACATCACCCAGTAGGCGTTGAGCTTGCCGTCTTTCAGCATGCGGTTTTGCAGCACGGCGTGGTAGCCCACCTGCTCCGGGATGGTGCCTTCCGGCAGCTTCCAGATCTTCTCGGCGATGGCGCGGTGTTTGGGATCCGTGACCACCATGTCCGCCGGCAGACGGTGGGCGAAGGTACCCACTTCACGGGCGGTACCACAGGCTGAGGGCTGGCCGGTCAGGGAGAAGGGGCCGGAGCCCGGCTGGGAGATCTTGCCGGTCAGCAGGTGGATGTTGTAGCAGAGGTTGTTGGCCCAGACGCCCCGGGTGTGCTGGTTGAAGCCCATGGTCCAGTAGGAGACCACCTTCTTGTCCGGATCCGCATAGATCTGGGCCAGCTTCTCGAGCTTGTCCTTGGGCACGCCGGAGAGCTTGGAGACGGACTCCAGATCGTAATCCGCCACGAACTTGGCGAAGTCCTCGAAGCTCATGGGGGTGGAGTCGCCGCTGTCCGGGTTCTTGGCCTTTTGCTGCAGCGGGTTGGTGGGACGCAGGCCGTAGCCGATGTCGGTCACCCCTTTGCGGAACTGGGTGTGCTTGTTGACGAACTCCCAGTTCACCTTGTCGTTCTGGATGATGTAGTTGGCGATGTAGTTGAGGATCGCCAAATCGGTCTGGGGGGTGAACACCAGCCCGTTGTCCGCCAGCTCGAAGCTGCGGTGCTCGAAGGTGGAGAGCACGTGCACCTGCACATCCTGGTGGGACAGACGGCGATCGGAGATGCGCGACCAGAGGATGGGGTGCATCTCGGCCATGTTGGAGCCCCACAGCACGAAGGCGTCGGCCTGCTCGATGTCGTCGTAGCAGCCCATGGGTTCATCCATGCCGAAGGTACGCATGAAGCCCACTACCGCGGAGGCCATGCAGTGACGGGCATTGGGATCCAGGTTGTTGGAGCGCAGGCCTGCCTTCATCAGCTTGGCGGCGGCATAGCCTTCCCAGACGGTCCACTGGCCGGAGCCGAACATGCCGACGGCGGTCGGGCCCTTCTCTTTCAGGGTCGCCTTGAACTTCTCGGCCATGATGTCGAAGGCCTGATCCCAACTGATGGGGGCGAAGTTGCCGTTCTTGTCGAACTTGCCGTTCGTCATGCGCAGCATGGGCTGGGTCAGGCGATCCTCCCCGTACATGATCTTGGAGAGGAAGTAGCCCTTGATGCAGTTCAGGCCACGGTTGACCGGTGCATCGGGATCCCCCTGGGTCGCCACGACGCGGCCAGCCTGGGAGCCCACCAGCACGGAGCAGCCGGTCCCGCAGAAGCGGCACGGCGCCTTGTCCCAGGTGATGGCGGTCTTGTCGGTACTGGTGATCAGGTTCGCCGCCAGAGTGGGGGCACTGACACCGGCCACGGCAGCGGCTGCCGCCACCGCATTGGCCTTCATAAAGTCGCGTCGACTCAGCTTCATGACATATCCTCGCATTGCTTAATCACATCAATGACAGCCATTGTGACGAGCCGCGCTGGCTCAGCTCCATGGCGCTTTATTCCTTTGCTCTGGGCTTTCGTTCATCGAACGCAGACAACAGACCCGGCATCCCGTGTATTACCCATGGCGGTCAGCGAACGACTCTTGCGCTTCTGCCACATGACGCCTTATTCCCCATCTTCGGCGTCCATTTCATCGAACTGGTGGTAGATCAGGGCCGCAGAGAGCACCCCGGGCAACCCCTGAATGGTGTCGATGGCCGCCATGATGGGGCGCTGGCTCGGCCCCTCCAGGGTCACCACCAGCTTGCCCTCCTCGCTGACGGCGTGGATCTCGGCCCCGTCCAGGGTCGCAATCCGCTCTGCCAGGGCGTGGCGCAGATCGGGCTGGGTCAGCACCACCAGGCTGGATACATGGAACTCTTCTCGCGTCATATCACCGTTTTCCAACTTGTTCGTCTCTTGGGTCATCGCGAAGCCTCGCCACGAGACAGACCGATGCTGATGCTGCCCACCGGGCAATCCGCCACGCAGGCCCCGCAGCCATTGCACGACTCGGCATGGATGCTGGGGGTGGGTACGCGCCCCAGCCGGGGGGAAAAGCGGATGGCCTGCTGCTCGCAGCTGTCCTGACAGCGCTGGCAGAACACCTGAGCAGTGGCCAGACAGCCCGCCTCGATATGGGCCACATACTCCCAGGGTGTCTGGGTTGTCGGCCTGAACACCGGCGCCTGGCAGGCGCTGACACACTCGGTGCAGAAGGTGCACTCGCCGCGGTGAAAATCCACCGTGGGGAAGCCCCCGTCTCCCTTGATCAGGATCTGCTCCGGACAGGCCGCCAGACAGTCGCCGCAGCGGGTGCAGCCGGCCACGAACTCGTCCCAGGAGACGGACCAGGGCAACTGGATCCCGGCCTTGGGGGCGCTCAGGCGTCCCCGAAACAGGCCTCTGCGTGACAAGTTGACCCCGTCGGTCATATCGACTCCTCTTTTCGGGGACGGATGCCCCCGCGCGGATCCCGTGACTGGCATTTTCAATACCAATTATAAGCGTGGGTGTATATTGCGGCCCTGACAAGTCAGGGGATATACCACCAGGGAGATAAACAGGGGGGATTCTTGCGCTGGATCAAACCCTTGGCGCAATTAGACACAGCAGGGGCAAGGTAAATTACCCCTATGTGAGGATTGATAATTAATCGAAGGTTATTTGAGGTGCACGGCGGCTGTCAGCCGCCGATGGAGGCCAGGTGGGGTGTCATGCCTGCATTGCCTTCATGGAGGCGATGGGTGGCGGCCTTGCCGGTCAGCGCCTGGCGAATACGCCATTGCAGCGCCTCCTGCTGGCTGTCATCGGTGAGCAGATCCCGCAGTTCCACCCCGTTGTCGCCAAAGAGACACAGGTGCAGCTTGCCCTTGGAGGAGACCCGCAGCCGGTTGCAACCGGCGCAAAAATCCTTGCTGTAGGGCATGATGAGCCCCACCCCGCCCCTCGAGTCCGGATGCGTGAACACCTGGGCAGGGCCATCATCCAGGCCGCGCAGCTGCTGCACCCAGCCGCTCTCTTGCAGGCGCTGCTTGATGAGTTCACCGCTGGTATGGTGGTCGCGAAACAGGGCGTCCATCTCGCCGGTCTGCATCAGTTCGATGAAACGAAGCTCGATGGGTTTGTCCCGGATCCAGGCGAGGAATGTCTCGAGCTGATGATCATTGAGCCCCTTGAGCAGCACGGCGTTGATCTTGACCGACCGAAAACCGGCACTCAGGGCGGCGTCTATCCCCGCCATCACCTCCGCCAGCTTGTTCTCGCCGGTGATCTGGTGGAACTGACGGGGATCCAGGCTGTCGACGCTGACGTTCAGGGCCGTCAGCCCCGCATCGAACCACTCGCGGGCACGCTCCTTGAGGCGATACCCGTTGGTGGTCATGGCCACCTTCTCGATGCCGGGAGTATTGGCCACGGTCTCGATGATGGCCGTGAAGTCGCGGCGCAGGGAGGGCTCACCTCCGGTCAGACGCACCTTGCGCGTCCCCATGGCCGCAAACCCGGAGACGACGCGACGGATCTCCTCCAGGGAGAGGAAGGACTGGCGCCCCTCACCATCTCCTTTCGGCGGGTGATAGCCGTCCGGCAGACAGTAGGTACAGCGGAAATTGCAGACGTCGGTGACCGACAGACGCAAATAGTAAAAGCGACGGGAAAAACCATCTTCAAGTGGCAACATAAACACCTTTCCAAATACGGGAGGCCAGGGCATTTCTTTCCTGACCCTTTCAGCTCGAACATCGGCTGACGGCGATCTCCCCCTATCTCAATGACTTAGGCAAAATCGCTCGGAGTTCATCTAGTTTTTCGATGCTAGCACAACTTGGAGTACACTCCCATGCTACTTTGTGGGGTCTTTGTGGGTGAAAAGGGAGCCGGTCGGCATGGGAAAATGGTTCAGAGTGCAGTCGGTCAGCAGCGCCATCGGTCGCTCCATGGTGCTGATCCTGTTCATGGCCAGCCTGATCGCCCTGGTGGCCATGGTCACCCTCTTCTATTCGGTTCCCGATGCCAAGGCCATCAACCTGTCGGGATCCCTGCGCATGCAGGCCTACCGCATGGCCTATGAAATCGAGAAGGATCAGGTCGTCCTCGGCCGGCTCGCCCAGTTTGAACAGACCCTTCATGCCCCCGAGCTGCAGGAGACCCAGCGCTGGATCACGCCCGCCTCACTGCGCCGCACCTATGGTGAAGTCCTGCTGCAATGGCAAGTGATGCGCGAACACATCGAGAATGCCACCCCCAGCCGTTATACCGACAATACGGAACAGTTCGTCGCCGCCATCGATGACTTCGTCAACCAGATGCAGTACCACGTGGAGTTCAAGGTGCGCATGCTGGCGCTGGCCGAGGGGCTAGGGCTGCTCGCCATCATCACCATCGCCTGGTGCACGGTGCGCTTCACCCGCCAGCAGGTGGTAGCGCCCCTCAACCAGCTGGTCTATTGCGCACGCCAGATCCAGCGTCAGGAGTTCGATCTCACCCTGCCCCCCCACTGTGAGAACGAGCTGGGAGAGTTGTCGGGGGCGTTCGCGACCATGGCCGACGAGCTTGGCAAACTCTACCGGGAGCTGGAGAGCAAGGTGGAGGAGAAAACGGCCAAGCTGCAACAGGCCAACGACACCCTGTCCTTCCTCTATTCCACCGCCCAGAAACTGCACGCGGCGCCCCTCAGCCGCCGCACCCTGCAAAAGCTGCTGGAGCGGGCCGCCGCCCACCAGCACATCGAGTACATCCGCCTAACCCGCTTCGAGCACAATGCGATGCCGGTCTACATCACTGGGCGCAAGGGGTGGCCGGGGGATCTGGACGCCGTGGTGAGCTTTTACCTGCAGATGGATGACGAGGAGTACGGCCGGCTCGACTTGATAAGCGACCACCCCATCGACGAGCGGCTGATGAAGAACTTCTCCATGTTGCTGGCCCAGGTGCTGCACAAGGATCAGACCCTGCTGCAGCACCAGCGCCTGCTGCTGATGGAAGAGCGCGCCGTCATCGCCCGTGAACTGCACGACTCCCTCGCCCAGGCCCTCTCCTACCTGAAGATCCAGGCCACTCTGCTCAAGCGCTCCTTCGCCAAGGGGGACAGGGCCAAGACCGAGGCAGCCATGGAGCAGATCGACGAGGGACTCAGCAATGCCTATACCCAGTTGCGCGAACTGCTCGGCACCTTCCGCCTCAGCATCGGCGATGCCAACCTGGGTGAAGCCATCGCGGTCATGCTCGAGCAGCTCAAACCCCAGACGCACGCCGACATCAGGCTCCAGTACGGACTGACGGACACCGACCTTGAAGCGGGGCAGCACATCCACATCCTGCAGCTGATCCGTGAGGCAGTGCTCAATGCCATCAAGCATGCCAGCGCGCGGCACATTGACGTTAGCTGTGAGACCCTGGCTGATGGTAACATCCAGGTTCAGATTGCAGACGATGGTGTTGGAATAAGGGGCGCAAGCTCGGCGGTGAATCACTACGGTCTCAGCATCATGAATGAACGCGCCAGCAAATTGCGCGGCCAGTTGACCATCAGTGAACCGCCCTCCGGGGGCACCCGCATACACCTGACCTTTCCCACCAGCCTAACAAGAGACGCCTGATGGACGAGATGAAATACAGTGTTCTGGTCGTGGATGACCATCCCCTGATGCGCAAGGGAATTGTGCAACTGCTGGAGTTGGAAGATAACATCGACGTGGTTGGCGAGGCCTCCAACGGCACCGACGCAGTGGCCATGGCCAAGGAGTCCGAACCGGACCTCATCCTGCTCGACCTCAACATGAAGGGGTTGTCAGGTCTCGATACCCTCAAGGCGCTGCGGGCCGAAGAGGTGACTTCCCGCGTGGTGATCCTGACCGTCTCTGACGCCCGCCAGGATGTGGTTGCCCTGCTCAAGGCAGGCGCGGACGGCTATCTGCTCAAGGACACCGAGCCTGACATGCTGCTGGCCCAGCTGGCTGACGTGATGACCGGCAAGCAGATCCTGAGCGAGCCGCTACGTCCCTATCTCGAGAACATCTACGAGCTGGACCACCTGCAGCAGAAGCTGGAGAGCCTGACCCGACGCGAGATGCAGATCATGCGTGAAATCGCCAAGGGGTTGTCCAACAAGCAGGTCGCCTCCGTGCTCCATATCTCCGAGGGAACCGTCAAGGTCCACGTCAAGAGCCTGCTGAAAAAGCTCGAGGCCCAAAGCCGCGTCGAAGCAGCCGTCATGTACCTGGAACAGCGCAACTGAGGTCCCGGCCTCCTGCCAGCAAGGGGTCACCATCCGTGCCTCCTTGCTGGCCCCCTCTCCTTTTCCCCAAATGGCGCGGAACCCGGTGCTCTATTGAGTAGATGGATTATTATTTTCATGACATCGCACGGGAAGGAAACATCGACATGACCTTTGAGCAGATAGAGCTGGTCCAGAAAGCCTGGGGCAGGGTGAGCGCCCTGAACAACAGCTATGTCCAGGAGGTGTATGAAGAGCTGTTCAGATTGTCCCCCGAACTCAGGGCCCTCTTTCCCCCACATGAGGAGCTGCCCGTTGCCAAGGTGTCGGACACCCTGAACACCGTCATCACCAGCCTCTCCCAGCTGGATGCACTGGGTTTCATCATTCGCGATCTCGGCAGGCGTCACCAGCGATTCAACGTTCAACCCCACCAGTTTGCGCTGCTCAAACAGGCGCTGACCCAGGTACTGGCACGGCGTCTCGGCAGTGGTTTTACCCCGGCACTGGCACAGGCCTGGTCGCAGATGTATGACGAAATAGCCGCCCTGATGCTGGACGGCATGACACAGCACACCGAATTGACCACCTGATCCCCTGGCCTTTGCCCCCAATCGCTCAATGGGTCTGTAACAGGCATTTTGCATGAATCAAATTTGCAATATGCGAAAATAGACTCATTCTGCACACGGGGTATGTTCGGCGCCCTAACACCTCACCTGAATCCCTTTCGCACTGCCTTGCCTGCATTCGCGACATCAAATCACAATAGATTGATTTTAAATGGATATTAAAAATAACCACGGGAAATGACTCACCCCTTCGCCACGCCACCTCTCTCTGGCACGGTCACTGCATTGTCACATTCAGCAATGACTGATTAGGAGGATGGAACATGAAACTTCAACAACTGGCACTGTTCCCCTTGCCGTCCCACATACTGCCCGGTGGCAAGCTCCCCCTTCGCCTGTTCGAGCCGCGCCACCTGCAGATGCTCAAGGAGTCCTTCCTCGAGGATCGTGGCTTTGGCATCGTGATGGAAGAGACCACCAGCACGGGCACCTGCGGACGGATTCTCCCGGTCGGAACCCGCGTCAAGGTGACTGATTTTTATACCCTCAACGACGGTTTGCTCGGGGTCACCGTGCTCGGCCTTGAACGCTTCTGCATCCACGAGATGGAAACGGATGACGCAGGCCTCAGGCACGCCCAGGTCGAGCCGTTGCCCAACTGGCCGAGTGCGGATTCTGATATCAGCGACAACCAGCTGGTCAGCCGCTTGAGAGAGGTCTTTGCACAATACCCGGAACTGGATGAGCTCTACCCGGACAAGCAGTTCGACGATGCAGCCTGGCTCTGCCAACGCTGGCTCGAGATCCTGCCCATGCCGATCTATGAAAAACAGATGTTGATTGCCAAACAGAACAGTGAAGCGGCGCGCCAGTTCTTGCGCCGACTGATCGCACAGTGAGTCAAAGAGTGAGTCAACGGTTGGTTTGCAAAACGCGAATTCTCGGCACTACATTCTTATAATGAAAAAATGAGAATTGCATTTTGCAATCATGGTAGCGATAAATAACACACAACTCAGCTACAGGCCGCAAATAACAGGTTTTGAAAAGTTGGCACGACTTTTTCATATAAAACCGTACAACCCGATTTATCCCGTGCTCTCTTCAGTATTTGCTGAAGAATTGGTCAACCACCAGGTTGACCATTTTTTTTACCCAAAATCGGCCGACATCACCTGCAATGGCGGAGCAGGCAGCTTCGCAGCCTGGCAAGACTGATGGGTTTGGCCAGAAAATCGTTCATGCCCTGGGCAAGGCAGCGGGCCCTGTCCTCCATCATGGCATTGGCCGTCAACGCGACGATGGGCACCTCGCACCCCATGTCCCGCAGGCGCCGGGTCGCCTCCAGCCCATCCATCTGCGGCATCCGCATATCCATCAGGACAAGGTCCGGCTGCTGCTTCGCCACCTGTGCCAGGGCCTCCAGACCATTGCCTGCCAGCCTCACCCTGCACACCAGCTTCTGCAGCATCAGGGATACCACCAGCTGATTGACCGGACTGTCTTCCACCACCAGCACATCCAGCTCCAGTCTGGCGCACTCTTCACTGCCGGGGGCGGCGGTCGGAGCACAGGGAGAGGCCATCCCGGGCAGCTCGAACCAGAAGCAGCTTCCCAGCCCAGGCGTGCTCTGCACGCAAATCTCTCCCCCCATCAGCTGCACCAGCCGCCTGCAGATGGCCAGTCCGAGCCCCGAGCCGGAGAAGCGGCGGGTTGCCGAACTGTCGACCTGATAGAAGGGTTCGAACAGCAACGCCTGATCCTCGGTGGAGATGCCGATCCCCGTGTCGCTGACCATGACCCCCAGCTTTTCCTCCTCCCAGGTCAACGCCAGACGCACGCTGCCGACGGAGGTGAACTTCACGGCATTGCCAAGCAGGTTGCCTATCACCTGGGAGAGGCGGACGGCATCCCCTTGAAGGCGTTCAGGGAGCGTCTCATCCAGATGCCAGTGCAGTGTGATGCCCTTGGCACTGGCCTGTGCCTGCAAGGGCTCCACCAGGGCACGGCACAGCTCGGCTGGCTGAAAGGGTTCACAGTGCAGCGTCAGGGTATGTGACTCTATTTTCGAGAAATCGAGCACGTCGTCGATGATGGTCTGCAAGAGATGCGCAGAGTGGGTGGCATGGCCGATGAGGGTCTGTTGCGGAGTGTCGAGCCGGCCGTGCTGCAGCAGATCCAACATTCCCAGCACGGCGTTCATGGGAGAGCGGATCTCGTGGGTCATCATGGCGAGGAACTGGGATTTGGCACGGTTGGCCGTCTCGGCATCATCCCGCGCCCGCGCCAGCTCCTGCTCGCGGCGGATCTGGCTGCCTATCTCCCGCGCCGTGCCCCGATAGCCGAGGAAGCGGCCACCGGCATCATGGCAAGGCTCCGCATTGATCTCCATCCAGCAAGGCCCGCCCGCCAGCATCACCTGGGCCCGCATTCCCCTCACCGGCAGATGGTGGGCGATCAGGTGCCGGTAGTGACTCCAGGCCGGGTCCTGCTTGTCGTGGGCAAAATCATAGAGGCTTCTCCCCGTCTGGCGGGCCAGCACTTCCCCCTGATAGCCAGGGGCAGAGACATAGCTGAGCCTGTGCTGGGGATCGGTCTCCCAGAACCAGTCGGAGGCCATGGCGGCAAAACTGCGAAAACGCTGTTCGCTGGCCTGCAGAGCCAGGGTCTTGAGGTCAACCTGTTCTTGCAGGCGAGCCCGATAGGCGATGTTGACCAGGGCCTGGGAGATGAGCGGGCGACAACGCTGCATCGCCGCCTTGCTCTTGAGATCGAAGGTGCCCGCCACGCCGTGCCGGCAGATGAGCACACCGGAAAACCCCGGTCCCTGCAAGCCTGTCATCATGACGCTGGCCCAGCCCGGCGCCCCCGCCAGCGGCGCCAGCTCAGGCAGTTGGGCAGGATCATAGATAACCAGGGTCTCCCCCTCGATGGCCCTGGAGAAGAGCGGTGTCAGCGACCAGATCCTGCCGACCTCGTCCGGCTGGGTGCTCAGATGGGTGCTGCCCCCCACGGCCTCCCAGGCAACCACGTCCGCCTGTTCGAATCCGATAAAGGGCTTGAGAGCAAGAATGAGACTCTCCAGTACCTGCTCCAGACTCTGGGCCTGTGCCAGGGTCGCCACCCCGCACAACAGGGCTTGGGACTCCTCCCGATATCTGGCCTCCCGCTCCCGGCAACGCATCAGCTCCACCAGCGTGGTTTGCAGTTTGTCACCCAGGGTTTCGAGTTCGCTATTGCCTATCATCTTGAATCCAGCACAGTGTCAGCTCTCGAGGAAGATTACGCTCGACACCATGAGGTTGCCGTGTGCCAGCTCACCATGGGGTAATCGTCCCTGTTCACCGAAGGTAAAGGGCGTGATGAAGGGGATCTCACCCAGCCTCTGACTGAATTGACTGACGATGTCCCCCAGCCTGTCCCCCAGTGCCAGCCGACAACCGGCACAAAACACCACCAGGGCGCCAAAGGGGCGCATATTGCTCGCCATGCCATATTCAGGCTCGATATTCACCGCATTCAGGCTGCGCTGCAACAACCCTTCCTGGCTGCTGTACATGAGCAGCAGCCGCTCTCCCAGTCGGGTCTCGGTAAAGAGGCGCAGCCCCTCCCGCGCCGTCACCGCCTCGGGATGGGAGAGCTTGTAGTAGGGCAGGTCATCGAGCATGCCGACCTGACGGGCCAGTGGCGAGAGCGTCGTCTCCCTGAGGATGGGGCCCACCGGCCAGGGCGTCGCACGCTCGGTCCAGCGACCATAGACCCGGGCCGCCGGCTCGTGATCGATGGTCAGCACCTCCCGCCCGTCTATCCCGGTAATGATGCCGCGACACTCGGTGGGTACATAGCCTGAATGAAACTGGAACGCCAGTTGGCAATCGGGGTAAAGCACCGCCAACACGCACCCTTGTGATCCCTCCCCTTCGTCCCAGCACAGCTGCCACTGCCCGGCCACGCCGTCGTCTGCCGCCGACCCGCCGACGACGGGAACGGTCGCGCCAAACTCGGCGTCGATCCCCGCGAGCACAGCCTCCTCCAGCCCCGGGCTGGTGTGCAGCAACACGAGCTGCGGCAGCTCTCCCGGTCGGCCACCATCGGCGATGGCGCGGCGCAGCAATGCCCGCACATCCGGTTGATCCCCCATCTGGCCAGCCACGCCATAGGCCCCCTTGTCATCATAAAGGGCGGCGACCGACAGGCTCCAGCCATGCCGACCATGATGGCCATCCTGGGTCAGGATACCGCCGCAGGAGCTGCAACCTATCAGCCGGGTATCGGGAAAACGTGCCTTGAGCGCACGGCGCAGTTCCGCCGCCTCGTGTGCTTGGGTAAAATAGACCAGCAACAACGATGGAACATGGGATGACTGGGCATGCAACCGCTCTGTAACTTGTTGGGCGGCCAGTGGGGTCGTCTCGGCAAGCGAGTGAGCCGTCAGGAAGTTCAACATCGTCTCCTAGGGGTACGGGATGCTGGCATCAAGCAAAAATCATACCCTTATCAAACAATTACCTGGCCATGGAGACTAGAATGGTGCCCATTGGCCTCCCACGGGATCACTGCATGTGGCAGAAAAATATCAATGACTTCGACCGGGTTGTCGCCATCGGCGGCGGGCACGGTATGGGCCGGGTGCTCTCTTCCCTGTCGTTCTTGGGATCCCGGCTGACGGGCATCGTCACCACCACGGATGATGGCGGCTCCACCGGACGCCTGCGCAAAAGCCAGGAGTGCATCGCCTGGGGGGATCTGCGCAACTGCCTCAACCAGCTGGTGACCACCCCCAGCATCGGTAGCCAGCTGTTCGAGCACCGCTTTACCGGCCGCGGCGAGCTCGCGGGCCACAACCTCGGCAACCTGATGCTGCTGGCCCTCGACAACCTCTGCGTGCGCCCCCTGGATGCCATCCGGCTCATCAGCGACATGCTGGAAATTGAACCCAATCTGCTGCCCATGTCCGAGCATCCCACCGATCTGTGCGCCCACACCGTCTGTGGCGATCAGATCCTGGGGGAGGTCTCCATCGATCAGCTCACCACGCCGCCACGGGCCCTGAGCCTGAAACCGGTCGTACCCGCCACGCGCGAAGCGGTCGAGGCGCTGAGCCAGGCCGACATGATCATCTTGGGGCCGGGCAGCTTCCTCACCTCCATCATGCCTCCTCTGCTGCTGCGCGAGATTGCGGAGGCGATCCGCAGCAGCCGCGCCATCGTCGTGTTCATCAGCAATCTGGTGGACGAAGAGGGTCC
This sequence comes from Aeromonas sp. PS2Canimalfood6, assembly GCF_048276795.1. Lineage (NCBI taxonomy): Bacteria > Pseudomonadati > Pseudomonadota > Gammaproteobacteria > Aeromonadales > Aeromonadaceae > Aeromonas > Aeromonas sp. PS2Canimalfood6. The sequence goes on along the minus strand of NZ_JBLUXC010000006.1, from coordinate 98,393 downwards.
GGCAGGCCAGTTGTCACTGTCCAGTCAACATCGGTGGCTGGAAGAGCGGATAGGCAGCGGCCGGATCGATGCCATTCTGGCTCCCGAGGGCCCCCAGGTACCCGAGCTGCAGCACTGCCTCGTTCGGGCCGAGCTGGGTGAAGCAGCCCTCCCCCACCGCCACGACCGCCTCAAGCTGCGGCTGGCACTCGACACCGTGATCCTGAACAGGCTTGGCGAGCGCGACATGGCGGGCTGATGCCCTTCTGGATCAGTGAAACTGGGCCAGATGGGTGAAGACCTGGGGCAGGGAGTGCTCCAGCTCAGCCAGCAGTCTGCCGGCCTCTTGCTCATCTTCCCGGCGACAGGCGGACTCCAGATCCATGACCTGCTGATAGCTGGGTTTGGCGCCATAGCTGCCACAGGACGATTTCATGCTGTGGGCAACACGCGCCAGGGCTGACCAGTCCCGCTGCTCAAAAAGCGGTCTTAATTGGGCCAACTGCTCGCCTACCTCTTCGACAAACACCGAGATGACGACCGGCATCATCTCGTGACCGATATCATCTGCCAGTTGTCGCAGCACTTTCTGATCCAGCCACTCCATCTTCTCTTCCCTATGATGGTATTCAAACAGACCACAATATAGCGGACCCACAGCCCCGCTGTCACCCGCCCTTCGGGCATACCCGTATCGCTCCGGATGCTCTTGGGACACCAGAATGTGAGCAGCTTCAAGTTATCGGTATGTCAGTCAGAATGGAGAGAGATAAAGGTTGTCACAAAATTAACATTAAAGTAACAATGCAACCCATGAGAATGATGCGGCTCAGCAACACCTCTCTCATCCCTTTTTGCCTGTATGGCTGCTGCGAAGAACCAGGGTAGACATCTACCCTGGTATTTTTTATTTCTGGTTCAACAAGTTGGCTGCATTGCCATATTCCAGCTCGCCCAGCCTGAACAGGCAGAACTCCCCGGGCACCATCTTCACCCAATTCTCGTTGCCGGTGAGCGGCCGGGTGGCGATCAGGGTCACCACATCGTTCGGCGTGGTTTCACTCTGAAAGTCGATGGCCACATCCTCATCCAGCAGACGAGCTTCGCCAAAGGGAGCCCTGCGCGTCAACCAGTAAAGGTTGTTGCTGCAATAGGTCATCACGAACTCTCCGTCCGACAGCAGCATGTTGAACACCCCGAGCCCGCGCAGCTCGTCGCACAGGGTCGCGAGGTAACGGAACATGGCGGGGAAATTTGCCGGCCGTTTGGGGTACTTGTGCTCCAGCCTGTCGAGCAGCCAGCAGAAGGCGTGCTCGCTGTCGGTGTCGCCTACCGGGCGGTGCCGCCCCGTGGGCAGCTTCTTGTAACCGGTCAACTGGCCATTGTGGGCAAAGGTCCAGTAACGGCCCCACAGTTCGCGGGTAAAGGGGTGGGTGTTTTCCAGGGAGACACACCCCCGGTTCGCCTGCCGGATATGGCTGACCACGGCACGGCTCTTGATGGGCAGTGCCTGGACCAGCTTGGCGATGGGAGATTGGGCACTGGGTTCGGGATCCTTGAAGGTGCGAAAACCCCGCCCCTCATAGAAGGTGATCCCCCAGCCATCCTTGTGGGGACCTGTCTTGCCGCCCCGCAGCATCAGCCCGGTAAAGCTGAAGCAGATGTCGGTCGGCACATTGGCACTCATGCCGAGCAGTTCGCACATATACCATCCACTCCCTGAATGTCTTGACTCTGGTTTCGTCAATCAACCGTCACGGCTGGATGAGAGGGCCGGTATGGTCACCCATCCCCCCTCTCAATCCCGGATCGTTGATTACTTGGCCATCTCTTTTTCAACCAGCTGGATCAGGATGTGGATCACCTTGATGTGCACTTCCTGGATGCGGTCGGCATAACCGAAGTGCGGCACACGGATCTCCACATCGGCCAGACCAGCCATCTTGCCGCCGTCCTTGCCGGTCAGGGCAATCACCTTCATTCCTTTGGCACGGGCCGCCTCGATGGCTTTGAGGATGTTGCCGGAGTTGCCGCTGGTGGAGATGCCAAGCAGCACGTCACCACGACGGCCGACGGCCTCCACATAGCGGGAGAAGACATAGTCATAGCCAAAGTCGTTGGAGACGCAGGAGAGGTGGCTGGGATCGGAGATGGCGATGCCGGCATAGCCTGGGCGGTTCTCGCGATAACGACCGGTCAGCTCCTCGGCAAAGTGCATGGCATCGCAGTGGGAGCCGCCGTTGCCGCAGGAAAGAACCTTGCCTTCCTGCTTGAAGGAGTCGGCGAGCAGCTTGGCCGCCGCCTCGATGTTTTTCAGATTTTGCTCATCTGCCAGGAACGCCTGAAGCACGCTGGCAGCCTCGGTCAACTCGTTGCGGATCAGTTCTTGGTACATGGTTCTTGAAATCTCGTCGTCCAACATAGGGTGGCGGCATTGTCGCACAAGCCAGTCCAATCGTCGCCCCCCGCCCGCCAAGATGGGGCGGGCAGCGCGTTATGCCGATCACAGAGCCAAGGTAACAGGCTTGTAAACAGCTTGATAAGTTTGTGCGTATGAATTACAACAGGGGCCACATCCAACAGGTCAGACCTCTGGATCAGTTAACGCCAATTTCCCAACCTCGGCAATTCATGCAAGGAGCAAACAATGACGACGACCCTCACTCTGCTCGGGGTGATCCTGGTGATCGGCGCCATGGCCTATCGCCGTGCGTCCCTGTTCACCGCCACGCTTGCCACGGCCGCCGCCCTGGTCGCCGGCACCTTCTATGGCCATGTGCCCCTGCTGGTGTGGGCGCTGTTCGCGGTGATAGCCCTGCCCCTCAATCTGGTGGAGTTTCGCCGCAACCAGCTGACCAAGCCGCTGTTCAAGATCTACAAGTCCATCATGCCGGAGATGTCCCGAACCGAGAAGGAAGCCATCGAAGCGGGGACGACCTGGTGGGAAGCGGATCTGTTTGCCGGCAACCCGGACTGGAAGAAGCTGCACGCCATTCCGGTCAGCACGCTGTCTGCCGAAGAGCAGGCCTTCATGGACGGTCCGGTTGAAGAAGTGTGCCGCATGGTCAACGACTGGGAAGTGACCCACGAGCGTGCCGATCTCTCTCCCGAGGTGTGGCAATACCTGAAGGACAACAAGTTCTTCGCCATGATCATCAAGAAGAAATATGGCGGGCTGGAGTTCTCCGCCTACGCCCAGTCCTGCGTGCTGCAAAAGCTGTGCGGCGCCAGCGCCGTGCTCGCCTCCACCGTCGGCGTGCCCAACTCCTTAGGGCCGGGTGAGCTGCTGCAACACTACGGTACTGACGAGCAGAAGGATTACTACCTGCCCCGTCTGGCTGTCGGCAAGGAGATCCCCTGTTTCGCCCTGACCAGTCCGGAAGCGGGTTCTGATGCGGGCTCGATTCCCGACTTCGGCATCATCTGCAAAGGCGAGTGGGAAGGGGAAGAGGTGCTCGGCATGCGCCTGACCTGGAACAAGCGCTACATTACCCTGGCTCCCATCGCCACCGTACTCGGCCTCGCCTTCAAGCTGCGTGACCCTGACCACCTGCTGGGTGAGGAAGAAGAGCTCGGCATCACCTGCGCCCTCATTCCGACCCACATCAAGGGGGTCGACATCGGCCGTCGCCACTTCCCGCTCAACGTGCCGTTCCAGAACGGCCCGACCCGCGGCAAGGACGTGTTCGTCCCGCTCGACTTCATCATCGGCGGTCCGGCCATGGCCGGTCAGGGCTGGCGCATGCTGGTGGAGTGTCTCTCCGTCGGTCGCGGCATCACCCTGCCCTCCAACAGCACGGGCGGCGTCAAGATGCTGGCCCTGGCCACCGGTGCCTACAGCCGCATCCGTCGCCAGTTCAAGCTGCCGATTGGCAAGATGGAAGGGATTGAAGAGCCGCTGGCACGCCTGGGTGGCAACGCCTACATCATGGGCGCCGCCGCCAAACTGACGGTCACCGGCATCGATCTCGGTGAAAAACCCTCGGTCATCTCCGCCATCGTCAAGTACCACCTCACCGACCGCGCCCAGAAGTGCATCATCGATGCCATGGACATCCATGGCGGCAAGGCCATCTGTATGGGGCCGAGCAACTATCTGGCCCGTGGCTATCAGGGGGCGCCCATCGCCGTGACCGTCGAGGGAGCCAATATCCTGACCCGCAGCATGATCATTTATGGTCAGGGAGCCATCCGTTGCCACCCCTATGTGTTGCCGGAGATGCTGGCCGCCAGCCACCCCGACAAAGAACAGGCGCTGAAAGATTTCGACAAGGCGATGTTCAGCCACGTGGGCTTTGCCATCAGCAACCTGGTGCGCAGCTTATGGCTGGGGCTGACCGGTGCCCGCTTCGCCGCCGCGCCCTACAAGGATCAGACCAAGGGCTACTATCAGCAGCTCTCTCGCCTCTCCGCCAACCTGGCCTTCCTGTCAGACATGGCGATGGGCACCCTGGGTGGCGAGCTCAAGCGCAAGGAGCGGGTCTCTGCCCGCCTTGGCGATGTGCTGAGCCAGCTCTATCTGGCCTCCAGCGCCCTCAAGCGCTATCAGGATGAAGGACGCCAGCAGGCCGACCTGCCGCTGCTGCACTGGGCACTGCAAGACGCCCTGTTCAAGGCTCAGGAAGCGATCGACGAGTTGCTGCGCAACTTCCCGAATCGCTGGATTGGTCTGGCCCTGCGCGCCATCGTGCTACCCCTTGGTCGCGACCTGAAGCGTCCCTCCGACAAGCTCGACAGCCAGGTGGCCCGCCTGCTCCAGGTGCCAAGTGCCACGCGCAGCCGTCTGGCCGAGGGCCAATATCTGACGCGCGAGGAGGGCAACCCCTTCGGGCTGCTGGAACAGGCGCTGGACGATGTGCTGACCGCAGAGCCGCTGTTTGACAAGGTGTGCAAAGCCGAAGGGAGCAAACGCCCCTTCACCCAGCTCGACAAGGTGGCAGAGGCGGGCCTGAGCCTCGGTGTCATCAACCAGGCCGAAGCGGACCTGCTGCGGCGCGCCGAGGAGAGTCGCCTTCGCACCATCAACGTCGATGACTTCGATCCCGTCGACCTGGTGGCCAACAAGGCACTGTTTGAAGCCTCCGCCTATCACAGGGCAGCTTGATGCCTCTGATGCCAGAACGCCTCCCTTGTGGAGGCGTTTTTCATGAAAGGGCTGGTGGATGGCATTCGATACGAAGAAAGAGAAACCGGCTGGATCATATTTTGGATATCAATCCGTTTCCTATATTGAATGAAGCGGTTAAGGTAAGCACAGGATCACACACAGGATTGCATAATGGATGATCAAATCCTGATTATTGATGATGAAGATCTTCCCCAATCAGCACCGCGTCCCGCCGGCTGGAAGGTGATGATAGTGGACGATGAACCCGAAGTGCATCGCATCACCAAAATCACCCTGAACAAGTTTGAATTCGACGGCAAGCCGATCGATTTTCTGCACGCCTACTCTGCGGCTGAAGCCAAAGCCTTGCTCGCCCTCACCCCGGATGTCGCCCTGCTGCTGCTCGACGTCGTCATGGAGGTCGATCATGCCGGTCTCGAGGTGGTCAAGTTCGTGCGCGACGAGCTGCAAAACAAGATGGTGCGCATCGTGCTGCGAACCGGTCAGCCTGGCCAGGCCCCGGAAGATGACGTGGTGACCAACTACGACATCAACGACTACAAGGACAAGACCGAACTTACCTCCCAGAAACTGCGCACCCTGTTGCGCGCCAGCCTGCGTTCTTACCGGGACATCCGAACCCTTGAGAGCAATCGACAGGGGCTGGAGAAGGTCATCGAGGCGTCCAAGGGGATCTTCGAGCAGCGTGCCCTGCGCCAGTTCGTCGAAGGAGCCCAGACCCAGCTCAGCGCCCTGCTCAATCTGGAAGAGTCCCAGATTTACGATGTGAAGCACCTGGCGTATGAGGTGCGGGATCAGGTGCTCGAGCCTCTGCTCAGCGATGGTCCCATGCTGCGCCTCGTCGATGCGCCGGAAATCCTGCGCTGTGCCATGGCCAAGGGAGCCAATGTCTACGATGGCAACCAGATGGTGCTCTATTGCCAGAATGCCCGTCATCACCTGCTGTTCCACATCGAGACCACTCGCCCGCTCAGCCAGATGGATACCGGGCTGCTGAGCCTGTTCACCGAAAACATCATAGTGGCGCTGGAGAATATCCGGCTCAACGAGGTGATCGGTGACAACCAGCGAGAGATCATCTATCGCATCGGCGAGCTGGTGGAGAGTCGCTCGAAGGAGTCCGGCTTGCACGTCAAGCGGGTGGCCCTCTACACCGAACTGTTCTGCAAGCTGCTCGGCATGAATGAGGACAGGTGCGAGCTCATCAAGCGGGCCTCTCCCCTGCACGACATCGGCAAGGTGGGGATCCCGGACGCCATCTTGCACAAACCGGGCAAACTCACTCCCGAGGAGTGGGAGATCATGAAAACCCACGCCCAGCTTGGGCAGGACATGCTCTCCGGCAGTGACCTGGCCCTGTTCCAGATAGGCGCCACCATCGCGGGCAACCATCACGAGAAGTGGAATGGCAGCGGCTATCCCCGCGGATTGAAGGGAGAGGACATTCCGCTTGAAGGACGCATCGTCGCCCTGGCGGATGTGTTCGATGCCCTGGGCTCGGATCGTTGCTACAAGCAGGCCTGGCCGCTGGATCAGGTGCTGGCGCTGATCAAGGAGGAGAAAGGAGAGCACTTCGACCCCCTCCTGGTGGACCTGATGCTGGCCAATCTGGAGAAGTTCCTCGATATTCGCGAGCAGTACAAAGACATCTATATCGGCGCTCACTGATATCGGGTTCACCCCATCCACTTGCCACCATGAAGAAGCCGCCCATTGGGCGGCTTCTTTGCAATGTGCGCGGAATTATTGCTCCGGCAGATTGAGATCCAGTTTGGGGGTTGCTGGCGTCTCTTCAAGTTGCGCCTTCTGCGCCGCCATCGCCTTGTGCAGGGTGCGGCGCTTTTGCAGCAGAATGAAACCACCGGCCCCCAGCAAGAGCAGCAACACGCCACCTCCCCCCAGCGCCCAGGGCAGCCAGACCGGACTCTCCCGCTCCTCGAACCGGTCGGGGGTGGCGGCGGATGCGGGCATGGCCGCAGAGGGTGCGGGAGGGGGGGGAGGCGGTGCTATGGTGAACGACTTGGCCGGCAATTGCAGTTGCACCTCGCGACCGAGCCGGGTTGTTCCAAAGAGGGTGGCCTCCACCTTGTACTGCCCTGCCGCCTTGAGGGCGGAGAGATCCACGCCAAAACGCGGCGCTGTCGCCACCTCGTTGAACGTCATGCTACTGCCGCTGCCGTCGATGGCCTTGCCCTGGATGACCACGGAGGCGGGATCCAGTTCATCCACATCGATGACCAGAGAGAGCTTGGCTCCCCCCTCCCCGGAGGGGGGATTCAGGGAATAGCTGACCGGCCAGGGGTAGAGCAGCACCTGCTGTGACTGGGCTCGTGAGAAGACCTCATTGCCGGTGCTGAAGAGGGCTCGGTATTTTCCCGCAGGGACGTCCAGTACCGCCTCGGCGGTCAAGATACCGTCCCCCGGCACTTCGTCCACCCCCTTGCCATCATCCATGTAGCGTCCCAGGGTCTCCTCGAACACGGGATCGCCGCTCTGGCTGGCATCGTTGAACTGCTGCAGCTTGACGGTCATGCCCAGATCGGTGAGGTAGTAACCCGCCCCAGGCGCCGCGCCATCGATCAGCAGACGGGATTGCAGTTTGACACGCTCACCCTGATAGAGGCGGGCCGGCAGCGGCTCGCTCTCGACCTGGATGTCGGTGAGCAGGCGCACCCGATTGTCGGGGTCCACCTCCCCGATCGCCTGCCAGGGGCCGGGCATGGGGTCGCGGATGGTGATGAGATCCTGATCCTTGAGGGGCAACCAGCCCACGTCGGGCGGCTTGACCTTGCCCACATAGAGCTTGCTGCCATCGGGTCGCACCAGGATCACCGAGGGCGTCCCCGGCTTGCGCTTGATGATGAAGGTGATCTCCTTCACGCCGTAATCGATGCGAAAGCGGTTGTCGAGCAGAGGAATGTCGGAAGGCGCAAACACCTCGTTGGCCGCGGCCGGGAGGGAGGCCAGCAGCAGCAGCCCCCAAAGCGATCTCATTGCCGCCACAGGCAGGCACCTCCTTTTTTCTGTACCAGATCCAGCCTCGCTTCATGAACGGCCGCCACCTCGTCGCTCGCGCGAACCACCCTGAGCGGCGGGCGATTGCTCTCCAGACGACGAATGCCGGTATCCTGGCTGGTCTCGCTCTCGCTGGTTTCACTCGCCAGATTGAGTTTGGTCTGGCCACCCGTCATCAGGAGGTAGACGTCCGCCAGGATCTCCGCATCGAGCAAGGCGCCGTGCAGGGTACGGTGAGAGTTGTCGATGCCGTAGCGATCGCACAACACGTCCAGGTTATTGCGCTTGCCCGGGAAGAGATCCCGCGCCATCGCCAGGGTATCCGTGATGCCGCAGATATCCGCCGTCTTGAAGTTCAGACCGAGCTTGCTGAACTCATAGTCCATGAAGCTCACGTCAAAGGGGGCGTTGTGGGCGATGAGCTCGGCGCCGCGAATGAACTCGATGAAATCGTCCGCTATCTGGCTAAAAGAGGGCTTGTCCGCCAGGAAGGCATCCGTGATGCCGTGCACGGCGATGGCCTCGGGGTCCACCAGCCGATCCGGCTTGATGTAGACGTGGAAATGGTTGCCGGTGAGTTTGCGGTTGATCACCTCCACACAGCCGATCTCGATGATGCGGTGCCCAAGATAGACAGGGCCGCCCGCGGTGTTCATGCCGGTGGTTTCGGTATCCAGAATGATCTGGCGATTCAGTTGGGGTGTGCTCATGATCAAATCCATGTCAAACTTCGGTTTTACTCGCTAGTTTACCCCAAGCCTCTCGCTAAAACAGATTGATTGCTCATGTTGAAACAGATTGATTTATTCACGGATGGCTCCTGCTTAGGCAACCCGGGCCCCGGCGGCTATGGTGCCGTCATGGTCTATGGCAAGCATCGCAAGGAGATCTCCGCCGGTTTTCGATTGACCACCAATAACCGGATGGAACTGATGGCTGCCATCATGGGGCTGCGGACCCTGAACGAACCCTGCCAGGTGCGGCTCACCACCGACAGCCAGTATGTGCGCCAGGGGATCACCCAATGGATCATCGGCTGGAAGAAGAAGGGCTGGATGACCGCCAACCGTCAGCCGGTCAAGAACGTCGATCTCTGGCAGGCCCTTGATGCGGAAGTGGCCCGTCACCAGATCGAATGGTTCTGGGTGAAAGGACACTCGGGCCACCCGGAAAACGAACGCTGTGACGAGCTGGCCCGTGAGGCCGCCAACGGCAAGCAGCTTGCCGAAGACAGCGGCTACCAACCCTGATGCCCGCTAGCCGCCCTGGCGCGCCATTCCTGGCGCGGCCATCGACTCCGGCAGCCGCCAGCGGCGACGCACCGGTGTCACGGGGAAACGCCGCTTGCGGGCGGCAATCACGTAAACAGACGCCAGGGAGCGGCAATAGTCCCGCCCCAGACTCTCCCGCCACCAGCCGATCTTGCTCTGCCTGCCCATGAAGGAGAAACCGAACCGCTCGTCGAACATCACCTCGCAGCCGAGCAATTGCAGCCAGTCGGTCACCCGTGCGGGCGTGAACATGCGGGCAGACCAGGGCAGATGCCGCCGCATGAAGGGCAGATAGTGACCCAGCCCCACCAGGCTGAGCGGGTTGTAACCGCTGACAATGAGCCAGCCATCGTCGGTCAGCACCCGTTCTGCCTCCCGCAGCACCTGATGAGGATCCGGCGAGAAATCGAGGCAGTGAGCCAGCAGGCAGGCATCCACGCTCCCCGATCGCACCGGCAAGGCGAGCGGATCCCCCTGGATGTCCAGCAGCCGTCCGCCGGAGGCGACACCGATTTGATGGCGAATGGTGGAACAACCGCAGGAGAGTTCGGCGCTCAGGGCACCTATCTTGAGCAAGTGATAGCCAAAGAGGTGGGGGCACCAGTTGTCGAGGCGCTCCTGAAGCTCGGCGGCCACCCAGTCCCCCATGGGCAGTGCGGACCAACTGGTCGGAAGCGCGATCTGTTGTTCGGTACGTGCCAGTTGCATAATGGGACCAACTCGGGGGCGAATGCCATCCAGTTATATAAGATCCCTTCCTTAAAGAGAACACAAGAGCCTCGACCCATGTACACCGTCATCACAGTTCCCGCCTTCAGCGACAACTACATCTGGTTGATCCGTCACGAAAATCACTGCCTGGTCGTCGATCCAGGCGAGGCCGATCCCGTGCTGGAACGGCTGGCTGCGCTGGATCTGGTGCTGGATGCCATCCTCCTGACCCATCACCACCGCGATCACGTCGGGGGCGTATCCGAGCTGCTACAACACTTCCCCCACGCTCGCCTCTATGGTCCCAAGCATGACCCCATGCCGGACCATCACGGCCAGTGGCTCGACGACGGGGATCAGATCAACTGGCATGGCCTGAGTCTGGATGTCCTCCATGTGCCCGGTCATACCCTGGGGCATATCGCCTATTACGGCCAGGGCATGCTGTTTTGTGGCGATACCCTCTTCAGCGCCGGTTGCGGCCGTCTGTTCGAAGGGACCCCGGCACAGATGCACACTTCCCTGCAACGGCTCGCGGCACTGCCCGATGAGACCCTCCTTTATTGTGCCCATGAATACACGCTCTCCAACCTGCGTTTCGCCCATGCGGTCGAGCCCGACAACCTGGCGATCCAGCGGCAGATCGGCGTGATCAGCAAACTGCGTCAGCAGGGCCTCCCGAGTCTCCCCTCCCGGCTGGGAGATGAGCGGAATTTCAATGTTTTTCTGCGCTGCGAGCAGGACTCGGTAAAATTTTCTGCTGAGAAATACGCCCTTAAATGCTTGGAAAATCCAGAGGATACCTTCGCTGTTCTGCGGGCCTGGAAGGACGTTTTTTGAACAAACCTTGATCAGGGGGGCATTGCCCCTTATGATGCGAGCTGTTTTTCCACAGATGACCTGAGCGAGATGAAGCTACGAACGGCCTTATTGGCAGCGCTGTTTCTCAGCGGCTGTCAAAACCTGAGCCATCAGGATGACCGGGCGGTAACGGCAATCGAGCCGATCAAATCCCCCCAAGTCAGCAAGAAAACGTACAAAAAACACTCTTCGCGGATGCTGTTCGGCGACGAACAGATAGAAGAGCTGGATGACACTGATAACCTGTGGGTGCGTATCAGCGATGATATGCAGCTGGACTCGCACGATAATGCCCGGGTTCGCCAACAGCGTGATTGGTTGTTGCGCAATGATAAGCATATGGCGACCATTGCCAGCCGGGCTGAGCCCTACCTGTATCTGATGGTAGAGGAAATCGAACGGCGTGAGCTGCCAATGGAGCTTATTACCATCCCCATGATCGAGAGCATGTTCGATCCCAATGCCCGCTCCCGCAGCAATGCGGTCGGTCTTTGGCAGTTCGTTCCTGCAACCGGCAAGAATTTCGGCCTGCGCCACGACAACTGGTACGACGGTCGACGCGATGTCCTGGCATCCACCAATGCCGCACTGGATTACCTGGAGTACCTGAACCGGTTCTTCGACGGTGACTGGCTGCAGACCCTGGCCGCTTACAATGCCGGTGAAGGTCGGGTGCGCAACGCCATCACCCGCAACGAACGGGCTGGTCGTCCGACCGACTACTGGTCGCTGGACCTGCCCCGCGAAACCCGGATGTATGTGCCCAAGATCCTGGCCATGGCCGACATGATCCGCAATGCGGACAAATACAATGTCACCCTGCCGGTGCTGGCCAACAAGCCGCAATTGCGAACCATCAATACCGGTGGCCAGATTGATTTGAACGTGGCCGCCCAGCTGGCTGGTGTTTCCGCCTCCCAGCTCAAGGCGCTCAATCCTGCGCTCAAGCGTGGCATGACCTCGCCGCAGGGCCCTTACAACCTGCTGGTCCCCGTCGAGTACGCCGACACCCTGGAGCTGGCCCTGGCCGATCTGCCCCAGCGTGAACGTACCCGTGGCGTGCGCTCCTATCAGGTCACCAGTGGTGATACGCTGTCACGGATCGCCCAGAATCACGGGGTGACCGTGCAACAGCTCAAGCTGGCCAATAACATGCGTGGCAACAACCTGCGCCGTGGCCAGAGCCTGATCATCCCCAATGGCGGGCGCGCAACCCAGGTTGCCCAGAGCAAGCCGCAGCAGCTCGCCAGCCGCAGTGGTGGCAAGGTGAACTATCAGGTGCGCTCCGGTGACAACCTGTGGAGCATCAGCCAGGCACACGGGGTCACCCACGCCGACCTGGCCAAGTGGAACGGCCTGAACGCCAAGTCGGCCCTCAAGCCTGGCATGAAGCTGGTGGTCTGGCCCAAGCAGGGCAAGAGCAGCAACAAGTCCATGGTCTATCAGGTGCGCCGCGGTGATTCCCTCTCCTCCATCGCAGCCCGCTTCCAGGTCGCCGTCAACGATGTGATGCGCTGGAACCAGCTCGGCAAGAGTGACTATCTCAAGCCGGGTCAGGAGTTGACCCTGTTCGTGAAGAACAACAGCTGATCGCTCGTCGCAATCCAAAAAATACCCCGCTTGATGCGGGGTATTTTTTTGTCTGCATGAACCAGCGGCGACTCCGCTCTCCCCTGAGGGATGACTCAGGGAGTGATAGCCTGGGCCGCAAAGCGCGCCAGAATGGGGTTGTGGTCAGAGGCATCGGTAGCAGGTGAACTCACCTCCACCAGATCCAGATTGCGATAGTAGAGGTGATCCAGCGGGCGGCCAAAAGCGGTGCGACGCAGATCAGGCACAGGTATGGCCTCCTGCAGGCCAAGCTCGCCCACCAGCTTGTTCAACCAGAACGCGCGCTTGTCGCTCCAGGTGTTGAAATCGCCGCCCAGGATGACCGGCCCCTGGTGGCGATGGATCAACGCAGTCAGATCGTTGAGCTGCTCGCGGAAGGTCGCCATGCCCAGTTCGAAATTGACCGCATGGAGATTCACCACCAGCACGCCGTCAGGATCCCCCTGCAAGGGATAGAGACTGACCAGACCTGACTTGGGGATACGCAGCAGGGGTTCGGGGGAACGGACGCCACAAACAAACGCCTGCGGCGTTTTCGCCACTGTCATCACGCCAAAGGAGACACCTCCCTGGGTGAAGGCCTGCAACTGCTGCCACTGGAAATCGCCTCTCTTCAGCCAGTCCAGCATCTCGGGCCGGGTCGCCGACTCTTGCAGCAGCACCAGATCCTGGGACTTGGCATACTCATCCAGCCCTTCCCGCCAGTTCTTGCGTTGTCCCTTGTAGAGGTTCCAGACGGTGATGCCAAACTCCCTCGGCAAGGCCGTGGAGGCGAGCGCCACCAGAGGTGGTCTGTCACAGCTTGCGCCAGGTATGATACCTGCCGCAGTCACCAGATGATCTTGATCCGGTACCTCGAAGCAACCGACCAGCCCCAACGTCAGCAGGGACGTTCCCAGAATCCGATAACTATTTTTCATTGGCTAACAATCACCTGCCTCTGCAAGACGACATGGCCCTCACACAGGCCACGGTCGCCGACTAGTCTCATTATTCGTGTCCGGCCCGACTCATCCAGAAGGAATTCAACGATGGCGAGACAGCACCAGTACCGCGTGACATTTTACGATCAACAGGGAACCTGTCATCAAGTGGAGCTTTCCACCGTCTATCAAATCAGGCGGGATCCCCAATGTGATCTCTGTCTGTTCGACACCCGGCAGTGCGTGGGGTCGGAAGAGATGCTGGAGCGCATGATACGGCAAAAAACCGGGCTTGAGCAGGAAATATCCATCATCAATGCCCGGCTCATCTGAGCAGACTCAGACCGGGACGGGGCGGGATTTGCCCTGATCGTCGATGGCCACATAGGTGAAGACGCCCTCGGTCACGCAGTACCGCTGGGCTTCGTTCTCCCGCAATACCGGCTTGACCCAGACCTCCAGCTTGAGTCGCATGGAGCTGCGACCAATCTTGAGGCAGCGACCGTAACAGCACACCACGTCACCCACCTTGACCGGGCTGTGGAAGGTCATCCCCTCCACCGAGACGGTACAGATGCGCCCTTTTGCCAGCTCCTTGGCCATGATGCCCCCACCTATATCCATCTGGGACATAATCCACCCGCCGAAGATATCGCCATTGGGGTTGGTATCGGCTGGCATTGCCAGGGTTCTCAGCAACAGCTCCCCATCGGGGTGGCGCTTGGTCTCTTCCATCATTACCGCTCTCTTTATCATGGATGGCGGCATGATAGGGGGCGATCCCCCCCTTGGCAAACCTCAATTGTCCCGGAGCGCGCGCCGTATCTGGTTTGCACGCCAGATGACCGACTCCGGGGCCCGGATGGCGACGACCCGTTCAACCCTTCAAGGCCGCCCCGTCCGCAAACCAGTGGGCCGGATCCGGCCAGCGATAGACGAAACCAAGCTGCTGGCAGATGCGCTGACCTTCGATGGGAGCAAACTCCCCCGCCGGCTCGACGAACTGCGGCGGCACCAGCCCGAGCAAGCGGCTCGCGAAGGGGTAGAGCTGCTCCCGGCGCGGGTGAACGGGGGCACTCAGATTGTAGGCATCCCCATCCTGCCCCTGGGCCAGCATCAGCTCACAGGCGGCTACCACGTCGTCCAGATGCACCAGGTTCACAGCCTGGCCTCCCCCGGCCAGCGTCTTGCCCGCCAGAAAACGGCCGGGGTGACGGTCAGGACCATAGAGTCCGGCCGGGCGCAAGATCATGGCGCAGTCAACATGCCCTTCCAGCACGGCAAGCTCGGCCGCCCGCATCCGCGAGCCTCTGTCATGGGCTGGAGCGGGCGTATCCTCCTCCCCCTGTCCGGCCCCCCAGACCGAAGTCGCGCTGATAAAAAGAACCCTCTGAACACCCGCCTCCCTCGCCTGTCGGCACAGGCGGGCCACGGATGCCGGGTAATCCCCGGTCTTGCTGGGGGGCACGCAGATCACCAGGTCATGACAGCGAAAAGGCAGTGATCCCATGTCAGGGGTGAGCAACAGCGGCCAGGCGGCGATGCCCTCCCCCCGCAGCCGTTCAGCCTTTTCGGCCGTACTGACCGTCACCGCGACAGATTGCCCCTGCTCTTGCAATGCCCTGGCCAGGGGCAACCCCAGCCAGCCGGCGCCCACGATACCCGTCTGATACTCAAATTCGTTCGTCATACCCGGATCCTGACAAAAAAAAACGGCCATCCAATGATGACCGTCGAAAGTAACGAAGGAAATAGCCGGATTAACCGGTTACCTCCCACAGCGGGAAAATCGGGAGCGCACGCTCCTAATTCGTGGCCCTATCCTAGTGGCAGCGCGGTCAAAAAGCTTTGAAGCGGATCACAGTTGAAAAGGATTTCTGAAAGCGCTTTCACTGTTATGCAAAAAAGTCGACCCGCACGGGGCCAACTTCATGACTCAGGCCACAGATTCCCGCCGTACCAGTTCGGCTTCGAATTTGAGCGCCAGCCCCTCAACCGGCTTGTGATCCAGCAGCCTCAGGGCCAGCTCAGCGGCCCGCTCTCCCATCTCCTCGATGGGGTAACGTACCGTGGTGAGCTTGGGATAGATGTATCGGGCATAGGGGATGTCATCAAAACCGACCACAGAGACCTGCTGGGGTATTTTGTAACCCCGCTCCAGCAGACAGGAGATGGCCCCCGCCACCATGGCATCGTTGAAACCCAGCACAGCGCTGAACTCGACGCCGCGCGCCAGCAGCTCGCTCATGGCCACATAGCCACCTTTTTCGTCGGCATAGGCACGGCCGATGAGGGCAGGATCCAGCTCGATACCTGCCCGTTGCAGGGCGAAGCGATAGCCGGCCATCCGCTGCTGACCATCCACAAACTCCTCGTCATCGGAGGTGACGAAGGCAATCTTGCGATGTCCCGCGTCCAGCAGATGCTGGCAAGCCGTGGTGATGCCGGCCTGGTTGTCCAGCCAGACGCAGCGATCCTCGCAGCCTGGCACCTGACGGTTGATGAAGACGATGGGGGTCGTGCCCGACGCCAGCTCGCTGAGCTCTTCGTCAGGCAGCGCCTTGCTGTGAAGGATAAGGGCATCACACTGGCGCTGCAGCAGCGCCTGGATGGCGTGCCGCTCACGGGTCGCGTCGTGGTTGCCGGACACCACGATGGTGAACTTGTTCGCCTTGTCGACCATGCTTTCGATGCCGCGCATCATCTGGGCGAAGAAGGGGCCGCCACACAGATCCCCCACCAGCACACCGATACAGTTGGAGCGCTTGCTCACCAGGGCCTGGGCGAAGCTGTTTGGACGAAAGCTGAGCTCCTTCATGGCCGCGAGGACAGCCTCGCGCTTCTCGGGCGCCACCTGCGCCGTGTTGTTGATCACTCGAGACACTGTCGAAATGGAGACATTCGCCAGCTGAGACACATCTTTGATCGTTGCCACTCTCGATTCCTTTGTTGGAAAAGCCTGTCAGTGATGATCGGGCATTGTATCGAACCTGACAGACCAAGACGCGGCGCCCGATCACCTGGCAGGTTTCCTTTTGTAACAAAGCTTAAGGGATGATAACCATTTTGGGGCAAGAATGGGAGGCCGCCGCCACAACGACTGCCCCCCGAACTCAATAGGCGTGATTCAGCTCGCGTTCCGACATAAAACGCAAAGGCTGCTGCAGCTTGTGTTGATAGATGAGATCGAAAGAGAGCACGTTCTGGACATAGTTGCGCGTCTCCCGATAGGGGATGCTCTCCACCCAGACATCCATCGGCTTGTTGTCGCTCTGCTCGCGCCAGCGCTTGACCCGGCCAGGACCCGCATTGTAAGCCGCCGCCGCAAGGATCCGGTTGCCGTCATACACATCCAGCAGGCGCTTGAGGTAGGCGCTGCCAAGACGAATGTTCATGGCCGGGTCGAACAGTTGCTGCTCGTTGCGATAGGGCACCCCAAGCTTGCCGGCCGTCTCTTTCGCGGTGGCAGGCATCAACTGCATCAACCCCCTCGCCCCGACCGGTGACTGGGCCAGGGGATAGAGTGCGCTCTCCTGACGGGAGATGGCGTAGAGCAGACTGGTGTTCATGGTGCGCTCTTGTGCCATCTGGGAGAAGGTGCGCTTGAGGGGCAGCGGGAAGCGCAGGTCCAGCGCATCCCAGGCCTCGGCACGGATGCTGGAGAGGATCGCCAGCTCGTGCCAGCCCTGGTTGAGGGCGATGTGGCCAAACTCCAGGCGCTGGGCCACGCTGTTGCGATCCATGTTGTGGATCCACTCAGAGCGGGCCGCCGTGATCTCGTTCATCGCCAGCAGTTCACGCACCCGCAGCAGGAAGGGCCAACGGCGACTGGCACTTTGCCAGTCCGGCACCTTGTGCGCCACGCTCTGGTTCTTCATGCGATAGGGCACACCGGTGCGCTGGGCCGCCATGAAGCCGTAGAAGCCGCGCAGGCTCGCAGTCTCGAGATAGAGGTCCCGCGCCGGTTTCTGCCGCCCCTGTTTCTCCAGCGAACGCGCCATCCAGTAACGCCAGCGATCCTCTTTTTGCAGCCCCATGGGCATCCGCTTGACCCAGCCTTCGAGGCCGCGCCAATCCTGCTCCCAGATGGCAAGACGGGCCCGCAGCTCCACCAGCTCCGGATCCTTGAGCCGCACCAGAGCCGTATCCAGCCAGGCGCGCTGGTCAGAAGATCGGTCCAGCAACAGGCGGCGGGCGGCCGCCTTCTCTACCCGATTCACCTCGGCATGGTTCAGGCCGAAGCGACGGGTCATCTCCCCCAGCTGGCGCAGAACCGCGTCGGGCTCCTGGTTGGCATAGCGGGCCAGCCCCAGTGAGAGCAGATGCCGCGACGGGGGCGCCGCCGTGAAGTTGGCCGGATTCATCGCCCGCACGGGTTGGTCATACAGGGCGATCATCTGATCGCCATACCCCTTCATGCCGCTGCCGAGCTGGGCCCCGAGGTGGCGAATGAGGTTGGGGTTCTGGGCCTCGAAAGCCAGGTTCATGCGCTCCCAGATCTTCTCCTGGGTGCGCAGACCCGCTTGCTGCCAGAGCTGGAACAGGGGATCGCAGGCATCGGGCCTGGATTGACCGCTCAACCAGAGCTTGCCTGCCTCCTGCAGGGCTTCACTTTTGTGCCCCGTGTAGTAGCGGGCCTGATAGTGCTGACAGAGCAGATCGGTGGAGCTTGGCTTGGCCGGATAGAAGCGCAGGAACTGGGACCATTGCTGGCTCTGGGCAAGATAGGTGAGATAGCTGCGCTCGAGCCGGTTGGACTGGGGGGTGTCCCCGTGCTGGCGGATGAAGCGGGTCACATCGTTGTAGTCTGCCGCCCCGGGACGGAACGCAAGCTGGTAGTAATCCAGATAGGGCAGCAGTGGATAGTGGATCAGGCGTGCCCGAAGCTGGCTGAATTTGACCTGATCATTGGCACGCACGGCCTCATGGGCCTGGCGATAGAGAGACTGCTCCATGGTTTGCGCAAAGGCGGGTGCCACTAGCCCTGGCACGCACAGCGCCGAAAAGATGATTCCCTGCACGGCTTTCACGAAAGGTATTCTCCCTTGAGAGGCATAACCACCGCCCGCTGGCGGTGGTGAGATACCTTCATTCTACCCGTTAAATATGGGCGCTACGCCACACTATTTTTATCGGTGCAGACGGGGCGATCACCGCGTACCTGGCGGCTGACATAGCGTTCAAGGTAGGGAACAGGGAGCGGCTTGGAGGCGAGGTATCCCTGGAAGAAATGGCAGCCCTGCGCCTGCAGAAACTCCAGTTGCTGGCGGGACTCCACCCCCTCCGCCGTCACGTTGAACCCCATGTGGCGGGCCATGGCGATCACGGCCTCGACGATGGCCATGTTGTCACCATCCTTGGGTATGTCCTGGATGAAAGAGCGGTCGATCTTGAGCTCATCGGCCGGCAGCCGCTTGAGGTAGCTCAGGGAAGAGTACCCCGCCCCGAAGTCGTCGATGGCAAAGCTGATGCCCAGGGTCTTGAGTTCCGCCATCTTGCTGATGGTGTCTTCCGCATGACCCAGCACCACCGACTCGGTGATCTCCAGGTTGAGGCAGGCGGGATCCATGCCGGTGGCCGCCAGCACATCGTGAATGCGATCGACGAAGTCGGGAGCATGGAACTGTTTGGCGCTCACGTTGACCGAGAGCTGAGGGACGTGGATCCCGTTCTCCTCCCAGGAGACGTACTGGGTACAGGCTTCGTGCAATACCCAGTTGCCGATGTCGACAATGAGATCCGTCTCCTCGGCAATGGGGATGAACTCGGCAGGCGACACCAGGGCACGCCCGGGGGGTTGCCAGCGGATCAGCGCCTCGACACCGATGATCTCCCCCCCCGCCACCATGTGCTGGGGCTGGTAGTGGAGAGTCAACTCCCCATTATCGAGGGCACTGCGCAGCTCGTTGTGAATGTGCAGACGCCGGTCGGCCTGCAACTGCATGGAGGCATCAAAGAAGCGCCGGGTCTTGCGGCCCGCCGATTTCGCCTGATACATCGCGGTGTCAGCCTGCTTGAGCAGATCCCCCGCCTCCTGCTCCCGACCGGGAAAGAGGGTGATGCCGACACTGGCGCCGATGTGCAGCACCTGGCCTCTGAAATCATAGGGGGCGGCGATCTCCCCGATGAGCCGCTCCGCGATGAGGTCGGCCTGCATCTCCGCCTGGGGAGGGCTGATGGAGAGCGCTGGCAGCAACAACACGAACTCGTCGCCGCCGAGACGGGCCAGACAATCCCCCTGGCGCACCAGCCGCTTGAGACGGCTGGCCACCTCCTTGAGCAGCCAGTCGCCGGTGGCGTGACCCAGGGAATCATTGATGGTCTTGAAGTGGTCGAGATCGATGAACAGCAGGGCCCCGATGAGGTGACTGCGATTTGCATCGGTGAACGCCTGGGTCAGGGTTTCGTGCAGCTGACGACGATTGGGCAGGCCGGTCAGCTCGTCATAGAAGGCGAGATCCTGAATGCGGCGCTCCGCCGCCTTGCGCTCGGAAATATCCTCGAAGAAGATGACATAGTGGCTGATCCCCCCCTTCTCATCCTGCACCGGCGTGACGATCTCCCACTGGGGATAGGCGTGACCGTCGGCGTGCAGGCGCAGGGTTTCCCCCTGCCAGCGATCCAGGGCGTTGAGCTCGTAACCCAGCCCTCCCAACCCCGACCAGAGATCGTTACCAAGATGCAAACCAATCACCCCCTGGTTGTCAAAGCCGGTGATCTGGCTGAAGGCGTAATTGACCCGCAGGATCTTGAACTCGGGATCCGTGATGATGATCCCTTCGTGAGTTTCAAAGGCCACCGCAGGCAGCCGCATCAGGGCATCGCTTTGCAGGCGCTCCAGCTCGGCCACCATGCGCACCGAGAAGATGGTCAGGACAGAGTCCAGATCCGTGGTCCGGGTCTGGCTCGGGAACAGCAGGGCGAGATGACCCAGGATCTGACCGTTGCGATCGAGCAGCGGCTGGGCGTAATAGTGCTGGCACGGGGGCAGGTCAGGATACCCGGTCAGGGGTTCACTCACGGGGACCGCGCAGGAGGACCCCTGGCGATAGAGCTGCTGGCAGGGCATGTCACAGAGGGCATACTCCTTGACGTCGATGCCGTGGCTCGCCAGCACTCTCAGCCTGTCGAGACCAACCCGCTCCGTCAGCCAGACGGCAGTGGCTCCCAGGATATGGGCCAGCTCGTTGACCAGGGTCTGGCAAAAATCGAGCCCCGTCTTGGCGGAAAGCGCCTGCGCCAGCTTGGCCAGCAAGGGGGCCTGCAACATGGGAAGCGGCGGTGTCACGCCTGCGGGGGAGTTGGCGCGATCCATCTCGCGATGCATCATTTCGAGGGGGGCAAGCCAGCCACAACAGAGCCCCTGTGCAGGCACATACTGACCGTACCAGAGCGCGTGGTGTACCTTGCCGTCCTCATCGCGCAGGTGACCGATGAACTGGCCTGGCTGGCAGGAATCGTGGAGTCTTGCAAGAAAATCGGCGAAACCCGCTTCATCTTCCCGCTCAAGTTGGGTGGCCCAGGGGTGGGTTCCCTCCCCTGCCCAGGGTTCACAAGAGACATGATCAGACAGGCTCCATTGCCCATGCTGCCGATCATAAAACCACATCATCTGGGTGGCTTGCTGCTTCATCTACGACTCCAACCACTACAACCACGTTATCCACCCCGACTCCTGCAGAAAAGCATATCCGTTTGCGCGCATATCTCCACCGGCGCATGGCAATGATTTTGCGATGCGATGAGGCGATGTGGGTGGAGAAAATTCGAGACTATGCGGCAAAAACCAAACATCGGGTCGACACAAGGCGCTGCCGAGGGGGGACAGAAACGATCCTATTTGCTGATACTGCCTGCCTGTTTCACTGAGCTCAAGCGGTTTTTGGCATGAAACGGGAAAAGCTCACAATTTATGGACAGCGGGATTCCCAAGGGCATTTTTCGTGATATAGATCACATTTTGATTTGGCGACATGGGTAATCTGGAGGTGAAGACACAAGCAAGACGACCCGAAGGGGGCCATTATGAAAATCGAAATGACCAGTAAAATCATCGACATCACCCCAGCCATCCGCGAGCGCATTGAATCCCGTTTTGAAAAGCTCGAGCGTCTTCAGGTGCCTCTCATCACACCCCATGTGATCATCTCCAAAGAGCGTTTGATGTATATCGTCGAAGCCACTATCGGCATTCCCAACGGCAAACTGTTTGCGCAGGCAGAGCACGAGGATCTCTATGCTGCCATCACGGACCTGGGCCAGAAGCTGGAACGCCAGCTCAACCGTCACACGGAAAAACCCATCGCCCGTCGTGCCGCCGGCAAGGAAGTGCCCCAACCGGACGAAGCAGACGCCTGACAAGGTTCACCACTCATAAAGCAAAAGGCGGGTTATCCCGCCTTTTTGCATTCTACCGTGCCGTCACCCCAGCCAGCGCAGCCTGGCATCCACCCCATGCGCAAGCTCATCGAGCAGCGGCAGCATCATCAGCGGAGCCTCCTCCCTGGGGTCAGCGCCCATAGGGCGGGCCTGCCATCGCTCGCGACCCAGTGCCGAGAGGTTGTCATACACCGCGGGATCCAGCGCGGGCGTTCGGCTCACCAGTGGCGGGGAGCGCAGCGCCAGCCAGAGTCTCACATCCGTCATGCACCCGCCCTGTTGCAGACGCTCGTTGAGGCTGGTGGCATCGCTCTCTTCCACCCCGCCTTGCAGGGACGCCCGGGGCATCAGACCGAAACGGGAGCGCCAATCCATCTCACCCGACGCAGGCTTGGGCGGGGCATCAAACCAGGGCTGCTCTTCCACTGCATCAGTCAGCAGCGCCAGATGCAGCCTGAAGTCGGCACGGTCCCCCGCACGGAGATCCTGGTTGAGCCGTTGGCCCAACTGGGCCTCATCCACGAGCAAGCGGTCACGAATCGCACTGGGCAGCATGAGATAAATCTTGGAAATGAAGGTTTCATTGCTTATCGGCCATCAACCCGATCCTTTAAGCATTAAAAATCCCGGCAGAGGGGTTCACAAGCGCGACAGATCTGTTAGTATGCGCCTCGCACTTGGGGAGGGGTTCCCGAGCGGCCAAAGGGATCAGACTGTAAATCTGACGGCTCTGCCTTCGAAGGTTCGAATCCTTCTCCCTCCACCATTCAAGTGCGCACAATCAGGTCATGCCCCGTGGAGGGGTTCCCGAGCGGCCAAAGGGATCAGACTGTAAATCTGACGGCTCTGCCTTCGAAGGTTCGAATCCTTCTCCCTCCACCATCTTTCAGAGAACCCGGCTTTGTGCCGGGTTTTCGCTTTTCTGCCTTCCACAAATCCCCTTCTTCTTCAAAAAAACGGGAGGCCAGGCCTCCCGTCAATATATGCACGCTCTCACCCCGAACCTGCTTGCGACAGCTGTCATCAGCAGGTCGGGCAGAGGGGGATCAGCGTCCCCCCAGGCATCTGTCTTGTCATCCGCGCCCCTTACAGGGTGAAGCGATAGAAGATATCCACCGCCTGGGCCACCCCGCTCATGGCCTGCAGATAGAGCCTTGGCATCAGCTCGTAGCGCAGCTTGAATTCGGCGATGGGGCTGAACACCCCGACCCCGTACTGGAACTGCAAGCCGGGCAGCAGATAGGCCGACAGGGTCACCTGGGTGTCATCGCCACTGCCTGCGGTATCGAGGGCCACGTCGCTCATGCCGAGGGACTCCCCGATGCTGGAGACCACGCCGCTCGCCTGGCTCACGGCCCCCGCCACCAGCAGGCCGTTGAAGCCGCCATCCTCGCCGCTGGTCTGCAATCCCTTGCCCCGCAACAGATAGGAGAGCTGTTCGGACTGCGCCATCTGCGGCTCGGAATAGACAGTGATCTTCGGCTTGGCGGCCGGCCCCGTCACCCGCACCCCGACGGTCACGTTGTCCTCGATGGTGTCCGGATCCCGATAGGTCTCGATGTTGAGATAGGGCTGATCGATGGGGCCGGAGAAGAGGATCCGCCCCTCCTTGATGATGAGGTTCTGGCCATAGGCCTTGAAGCGCCCGTCCCTGAGCTCCAGTTGCCCGTTGCCCGAGAGCGGCTTGGAGGGATCCTGGCGAATGTTGAGGGCCCCTCCCACCTTGGTTTTGAGTCCCATGGCTTCAAGGCGGACGTCGTCCCCGAGCCGGATGGCGAGCCTGATCTCCATGGGCAGCGGTGCCGCCTTGGGGACCGGCGGCAGATCGTCGTAGATGACGGTGACGTCATCGGAGACCGCTACCGCGCTGTCTGGCAGGCTCTTGACCAGGATGCGCGACCAGGGGATGTCCACCTGCCCGGTCACCCTGGTCTCCTCCCCGAGAGAGATGGCGATGTCAGGGGTCACCCTGACCCGGCCCATGCCCGGGTACTGGGCCTCCAGCTCCTTGCCCTGAATGGTGAGGCTGCCGGTCACCGGCTGCTGGGCCCAGCTCAGCCAGCCCCCCAGCACCAGGGGGCCCTTGCCCACCATCATGGAGCCGTCGAGTTCGGCCCGGTTGCCTTCTATCTTGAGGCGGGTCACCAGCTTGGAGAGGGTCACCATGTCGGAGTGGGTCTGAACCTCCCCCTCCTTCAGGTTCAGCTCGCCATACAGCAGGGGGGCAGCCAGGGTACCGTCGAAGCGGGCATCCGCCGAGATGACCCCTTGCAGGGAGCGCACTTCGGGAATGAGCGGCGCAAAGGTCGCAAGCTTCAGATCGTCAAACCTGAGTTGACCGCCGAGGTTGCCGCGGCCGGCGGGATCCCGGATCAGCAGATCGGTGTCGATGTTGCCGATCTGCTCGGAGGCGAAATCGACCCGGATGGCGGCCTGCTGGCGCTCGAAGTCGATCCCGAGCTCGAGGCGCTGGTAGTCGGTCTTGAGTTCGTCGGCGACGAAGGTCCCAGGCGTGGTGCGCACGGTGGCGTGCAGGGTCGGCTGGTTGCCGCGCCAGCTGGCGCGCCCGTCGGCCGACAGCACCGCCTGCCAGCGGAAATTGTCCGGCAACCAGGGGCGCAGCCGCTTGAGATCAAATTCGTTCAGGGCAAATTCCAGATTGCCCTGGGACTGGGCTATCCGGCTCCCCTTGACGCAGAGACTGGCCTTCTGGGACGCGAGGCAGAGATCCCCCATGGTCAGCTGCTGTTTCGGCAGATCCAGGTCCAGAGACCAGGGGGCGGTCAGCGCCCAGCGCTTGAGGGGGGTCTTGAGCTTCAGCTCGGCAAGGGCGCCACGCCAGCGGTCACCGCGCAGGCTGCCATTCAGGCTGAGGTCTGCCGCCAGCGGATCCCCCTTCATGGTCAAGGTGAGCCCGTGGCGCTCGAGATCGCCGCTCAGGTTCAGGGCGATTTGCGAGAGCTTGGTCTCCCCCTGCGCCAGGCTCGCCACCGTCACCGCCACCTCACCGGCGGGCTTCTCCCCGACCAGGGCGTTGGCCCTGATGACGGTCTCCTTGAGGACGGTGCCCGCGTAGGCGAGTCGG
Source organism: Aeromonas sp. PS2Canimalfood6 (assembly GCF_048276795.1). NCBI lineage: Bacteria > Pseudomonadati > Pseudomonadota > Gammaproteobacteria > Aeromonadales > Aeromonadaceae > Aeromonas > Aeromonas sp. PS2Canimalfood6. The sequence goes on along the minus strand of NZ_JBLUXC010000006.1, from coordinate 73,430 downwards.
CCCGACACCAGATCGGCATTCACGCGCGGCGCCTGCTGGTTGCCGGTGACGCGCACCTGGCCCTTGATGTCCCCTCCCAGACCCGGGTAGATACCCCCAAGCTTGGGCGCATCCAGATCCGCATCCAGCTTCCAGGCCTGGGTCGTGAGCGAGCCTTTGGCCTGCAGCCGGTTGGGGCCGCTTTGCAGCGTCAGGGCCGGGATGGTCCACTCCATCTTGTCGTTGCCGCTGAGCCTGCCCTGCAAGGCCAGGGGATACTGGTTGAGCTTGCCATCCACCTTGAGCTCGGGCAGGGCAAGCTGCCAGTGGCCCGCCTCATCCAGATCGAAGCGACTGGTGATCTTGCCCGCCAGTGCCCCCTTGATCTCGGGCACCAGCTCCGCCGGGTTGATCCCCTTGAATTCGGTCGTCCCCTGCCACTGGACCCCCTTGCTCCAGGCCAGCTTGCCGTCGAGCTTGAGCTCCCCCTTGAGGGCCCCCAGCAGCAGCTCGATACAGCTCAGCTGGTTGAGATCCCCCTTGCCCGAGAGCGCCACCTTGAAGGGGGGCACATCGGTCCCCTTGCCGGCGGTGTTGAGCGCAAACTGATAACCGGAGAGCTTGCCCTTGGCGCTCAGGGTGCCCTTGTCCAACCGATAGCTGGGCTCATCCTTGGCAGGCTTGTGCAGGGGCCAGGAGAGGCTCTTCCAGTCCAGCGCCAGATCGAAGGGCAGATCCGGGTCGAGGGCCGCAAGGGATCCTTTGAGATTGGCGCCCACCGGCCCCTTGGCCTTGAGTGCCAGCCCAAGCTTGCCCACAGAACCGTCCAGGACGAGATTGACCTGCTCCCCCTTGAGCTCCCCGTCCAGCAGCCCTTGACGCGCCTTGGCATCCAGAGTCAGGGTGAGGGGGTAATCCTCGTGCAGGCGCACCTGACCACGCAAGGCCAGATCCGCCATGGCATGGCGCAAGGAGAGCTCCCGGATGTCGATGCGCTCCTCCTCGGCGGTGGCCGACAGCAACAGGTTGTCAAGCCCCTCCACCAGCTCACCTTGCTGATAACGGAACGCCGTGGCTTTCAGCCCCTCCAGCTGGATGGGGAAAGGCAGTCGCACCGCCGGCAGCACCATGGGCTCGGGCTTGCTTGCGGCCTGCGTCTTGTCACCGGGGACAGCCTTGCCCTCGCCGGCCGCCAGGGTGGCGCTTTTCTCATCCGCCGGTTTGGCGCCCTTGTCACTGGCCGCCTCCACCGGGGATGGTGCTACCACCACGTTCAGGCCATCGAGCACGGGGCCGCGCACGATGAGCCCGGCGCGATCCAGGGCGGCGCCAATGTCCAGATCCTTGAGGGTGATCGTCACGCCGGGCACCGCCACATCGAGATCGGCAACCTTGAGGCTGTCGACCTGGATTTTGAGCGGCAACGGATGCCAGACGAAGGGCTCCGACGGCTCTTCCGGCACCGGCTCGGACTCCGCCACCCGGACCACGGGGCGAGTCACCGCCAGAGTCTTGATCCAGAGCTTGCCCTGCAGGAGCTTGCCCAGATCCCAGTCCAGCACGGCCCGCTCCACGGTGACATCCACCAGCTCGTCCTGCCAGCCAACCCCTTCGAAGGTCCAGCCATAACCGAGTTGCCCCGCCACCAGCTCCCCCTTGAGGGAGGGCAGCGCGGCTCTGGCCTGTTGCCACAGCCACTTGTTGCCCTGATGGGTGAAGCCCAGCAGGCTGACGCCGATGAGCAGCAGGAAGAAGAGGCCCATGAGCCACAAGAAAATGCGTTTTACCCAGATCACGATGCAGACCCCTGCAAGGAAAGCAGCCGCAGCGGCCAGAAAAGAGAAAGAAGAGGATATGCGCCTGGTTGCCGGGTCATAGTTCCGGCCCCAGTGCGAAGTGCAGCCGCAGCGGCTTGTCCTCCTCGGAGATGCCCACCGCCAGATCGAGCCTGACCTGACCGATGGGGGTGACCCAGCGCACCCCGACCCCGGTGCCTATCTTCCAGGCCTCGCTGTAGTCGACGGTGGCGGTCCCGGCGTCCACGAACAGGGCACCGAGCCACTTCTCGCTGAAGCGGTAGTTGTACTCCAGGCTGCCGACGCTGGCGTAGCGTCCGCCGGTCAGCTTGCCATCGTCCCCCCGTGGCGAAATGGTCTCGTAACCGTAGCCCCGGACCGTCTGATCGCCGCCGGTGAAGAAGCGCAGGGAGGGGGGGACCAGGGAGAAATCATCCCCGACGATGGCCCCCTGTTCGGCCCGCATCAGGAAACGGTGATCTTCGCCCAGGGTGCGCAGCCACTTGCTGCGCCCCCACACCCGCATGAAGCTGATGTCGGACCCCCAGTAGGGGCTCGAGAACTCCATCGTCAGTTGCTGGCGATCCCCCCAATCCGGCACCAGACCGCCGCGCACCCGCAGCCGTGACCAGGAGACGCCGGGGATCAGCAGCAGGCTGTTCCCCTCGTCCTGACCCTGGACGTAGCGCTCGTTCTCCAGGCGCACAAAGACGTCTCTGTCCCAGCTCTCCGGTCGGCGTGTCCAGCGGTGCACCCCGAAGGTGGCCAGATCGGAGCGGGTGTCGTTGTTGTCGGTGTATTGATAGCCCGCCTGCAGGGAGTAGTAATCCCGCAGCGGGTTGCCCACCGGGATCTGGTAGTCGAAGCTGAGCTCCGCTTCCGGCGCCGAGATCTTGGCGGTGCTGGAGAGGCGGTGACCATAGCGGTTCACCCAGGGTTTCTCCCAGGTGGCACTCAGGCGCGGCCCCACGTCCGTGGCATAACCGATACCGGTCTCAATCTCGTGATCGACCCGGTTGGAAAGGGTCACCTGCACCGGCACCCGGTTGCCCTCGGCCTGGCTGATCAGGGGTTTGATGTCAACCTGCTTGAACAGCTTGGTGGAGGAGACATCCTGGGACATCTCCGCCAGACGGATCGCCAGATAGGGGTCGCCGCTCTTGATGTTGATGAGCGGGCGAATAAGGTGCAGTGCCTCCGGCGTCGCGTCATAGCGGATCTCGCCGAAATGGTAGCGCGGGCCAGAGCGAAACAGGATGTAGATCTCCGCCTTGCCCTGTTCCGGGAAAACCTTGACCTGACTCTTGCTTATCTTGGCGTCAAAATAGCCACGGGCCAACCCCAGACTGCCGAGATCCGCCTTGATGGATTCATATTTGCCGTGGTTGAGGGGATCTCCCTCCTTCAGGGGCAGCTTGTCCAGCAGCTCGCTGTACACCTCGTCGCTCCCCGCATCCCCTTCCAGCAGGATGTCGAGGCGCGAGATGATCACGGGTTCCCCCCGCTCAATCTCGATCACCACCTTGGCGGGCGTCTTCTTGTCGCGGTTCAGGGTGATCTTGGGCTGGTAGTAACCATAGACCTGCAGCGCCTTCTGTACGCTCTCGGTGATCTTGGCGCGGGCGGGGCGGTACTGGCGTTCCTGATAGACGGGCAGGGCGTTGAGGTAGGCCTCGACGTTGTCTTTCTGCTCTCCCCTGACCCCCTTGATCTGGTAGGTCAACTTGGCCGCCATGGCGGGCATCGCCATCAGCCAGAGAGCGAGGGCGAGCAGCAAGAGACCGGGCCCGGGGCGACGGGATCGCCCGGATGAAGTGCTCCCGGTGAGAAAAGTAGGATAGCATCCTGTCAAACGTCATTTTCCCCGAATAACATGATTTAAAGATTGTGTTATTTAGTACGATACCGAGACTCATCCCGGGCGAGTGCCGCTCATCCTAGCATAATCACGACGGCGAAATCCCACGCTCGGGGCCCCTTTGCGTGCCGCTCTGCCGCCCCCGGTGCGGGGATCGCTTCGGCCCAGCAAGGAGCCAGCCGGGTGTGAGGAGCCAAACTGCGCACAATCCGGGCAAGGGGCGAACAAAACGCCACCACCGACCCCGCCACGCCGGATCTCCCCTGGCGGCCTTGGGCTGGCAGCAGGGTCCGGCTCGTCGCGACAACCCTTGTCGGACACCCCGCATCCGGCGGGTTTCGTCAACCCGTCCCCCTCGACTTGCTCCGTGCCCTCTTCCCCGCCCTGCCTGCTATTGAACAGGAAAATAAGTTTAAATCAATCACTTGAATAGATGGCACTAAAGCTTCGTTCAATTCAATCGATTTATCCCGCTGCCCCTGCGCTCCTGCCTGTCCCACACTGATCCCAATCATCGCAGGAGAGACCCCATGCACCTACGTAGCGAACAACTGGCTGACTACATCGCCGACCGACTCGAGTTCATCACCTTCCTGGCCTGCTGCAGCGCCCTGCTGGCATTGCTGACCGGCATGAACGGCCAGCAGGCCCTCGCCTTCACCGCGCTCAATCTGCCCTTTGGCCTGGCCCTGCTGCTGGGCATGGCCCTGCTCGCCCCCCTGTCTGCCCACTGGCGCCTGCCCGGCATAGTCCTGCTGCTGGTGAGCGCAGCCCTGGCCACCCTGCAGATGGGAGGCAACTGGCTCAACCCCCTGGCCATCTGGAGCCTCTATGCCCTGCTGGGGCTGGAGATCCTCTGGCAATCCCGGGCCAGGGTCCCCCTGGCCGCCGGCCCCCGGAGCCGGGTCTCGCGCCCGAGGGGCTGACGCGGAGGCGCAATTGCAGTAATCTTGCGCCCCCTTTCCCCTCGCCGAGGAGCATTCCGATGAAAAAAGCCTGTGCCCAGCACATCCTGGTCAAGACCGAGAAACAGTGTCTGGAGATCAAGGAGAAGCTCGCCAAGGGCGCCGATTTCAGCCAGATGGCCAAGCGTTTCTCCACCTGCCCTTCCGGCAAGCGTGGCGGCGATCTGGGAGAGTTCTCCAAGGGGGACATGGTCAAGTCCTTCGACGATGCCGTGTTCAAGGGGGAGCTGCTGACCGTGCTGGGGCCGGTGCGCACCAAGTTCGGCTTCCACCTCATCAAGGTGCTCTATCGCAACTGATCCAGGGCGACGAGGCCATCGGTTCTCTGAGCCGCACGCCTGGGATTGATGATCATTTACTAACGTTATCAGGCAATTAAGTTTATCCTTCTGGGCATAGTTCCATCCTGACCCGTGGATCCCTCTTATGCACAGCTCTTTGTGGTGGCCGCTGCTGACCTGGCTATTGCCCCTTTGTGGGGCTCTTGGCAGCCGCGCCCATCTCTGGCCCTGGTGGCTCGGCTTCATCCTCTGTCTCGCCAGCGCCCTCCTCAGCCTCGTGCTGCTGCTGCGCCTGCCCTGGCGCTATCGCCGCACCACCAACCTCTGGCCGGATATCTGGGGCATTGCTCCCCTGCTGTTGCCCCTGCTGTTTCTCGTCCAGGCGCTGCGCTCCCCCCTCACCAACGACGTCAGCACGGATCCCTACCATCCGCCACGGCTCCAGTGGGCCGAGCAGCTCAGAAGCCCGGAGGATCTCCCGGTCTCCCCCCCGCCCCTGCAACTATTTCCAGGCAACCCCGGTCCTCTCTATACCCGGGCATCCCCGGTCGAAGTGCTCGCGGAAGCCGAGGAACTGATGACGGAGCTGGGCTGGCAGGTTCACCCGGGCAGCGAGGGTATCGATGCCGTCGTCACCACCGGCTGGTTCGGGTTTCAGGATGACGTGGCCCTGCGGGTCTTTGCCGGGCCCAAAGAGACCCGTATCGACATGCGCTCCGCCTCGCGCCAGGGGCGCAGCGATCTGGGGGTCAACCGGGCACGGATCATCGATTTCCTGAATCGGTTGAACGAGCGCCTGGGCGGGGCCTACAAGCCCAAGATGGAGAAGCTCAAAGAGGAACAAGATGCGCATTGAGGTCAAACCGGACCGGGCCTACGCCTGGTTCATCCGCCCCTTCTTCTGGCTGCAGAAACGCAACTACGGTCAGGTACTGATCCCGGGCAAGTGCTGGGGGCGCTCCCCCAGGCTGTTCGCCGCGGTCGCCACCCTCTACGGCGTCATCAACCGCAAGCGCTCCCCCATCGACCCCGTGCTGCGCTCCCTGGTGACGGTGCGGGTCTCCCAGCTCAACTGGTGTCGTTTCTGTGTCGACATCAACGCCATGACCCTCGTCAAGCGGGCAGGCTCCAGCGACAAGGTGGAGGCGCTGGCCCGGTGGCGCGACAGCCCCTTGTTCGACGAGCGGGAACGGGCCGTGCTGGACTATGCCGAGGCCATGACCGGGCTGGATGGCGTGAGCGACGAGCAGGCCGCCCGCCTCAAGCCCTGGTTCGATGACGACGCCCTGGTGGAGCTCACCGGCCTCATCGCCTTCCAGAACATGTCCGCCAAGTTCAATGCCGCTCTCGACATCGCTCCCCAGGGGTTCTGCCAGTTGCCGGTGCAACCCGAGAGTCCCCTCGACAAGGGGCAGGGATGAACAGGGCACGCCTGCTGCTGTTGCTGGCGATGGGGGTCCTGGTCGGCACCTTCTTTGCCCTCGACCTTGACCACTATCTGAGCCTCACCCAGTTGCAGGCTCATCAGGCGCGCCTGGCCCTTTGGGTCGACCGCCATGTTGTCGCAGCCAGCCTGCTGTTTCTGGTGATCTATGTGCTCACCACCGCCCTCTCCCTGCCGGGGGCTGCCCTGCTCACCCTGGCGGGCAGCGCCGTCTTCGGCATCCTGTGGGGGCTCTTGCTGGTCTCCTTTGCCAGCTCCCTCGGCGCCACCCTGGCCTTTCTCAGCGCCCGCTTCCTGCTGCGGGACTGGGTCGAGACACGCTTTGGCGACAAGCTGGCGAGCGTTCAGGCCGGCATGCAAAAGGAGGGGGCCTTCTATTTGCTGAGCCTGCGCCTCATCCCCCTCTTCCCCTTCTTTCTGGTCAACCTGGTGATGGGGCTCACCCCCATCAGAGTCAGCACCTACTACTGGGTCAGCCAGCTCGGCATGCTGCCGGGCACCCTCGTCTACGTGCTGGCGGGGAGCGAGCTGGCGACCCTCACCAGCACAGGCAACCTCTTCTCCCCCGGCCTGCTGGCCGCCCTGACCCTGCTCGGCCTGATGCCCTGGCTGATGCGTGCCTTGCAGCGCCGTCTCGCCCTCTACCGGTTGCACGCCCCCTACCGCAAGCCGGCGCACTTTGACTACAACCTGCTGGTGATAGGTGCCGGCGCCGGAGGCCTGGTCACCAGCTACATCGCCGCCGCGGTGAAAGCCAGAGTGGCCCTCATCGAGCAGCACAGGATGGGGGGGGATTGCCTCCATACCGGCTGCGTCCCCTCCAAGGCGCTGATCCGAAGCGCCCGCTTCGCCATTGAACAGCGCAAGGCCGGGGAGCTTGGTTTTACCCCGAGCCAGAGCCGCGCCGACTTCGCCGCCGTGATGGCGCGGGTCGCCCGGGTCATCGAGGAGGTCGAACCCCACGACTCGGTGGCGCGCTATGAAGGACTCGGGGTGGAGTGCATCCAGGGGCGGGCGCGAGTCACCTCCCCCTGGGAGGTGGAGGTCAACGGCAAGCGCCTGACCAGCCGTCATATCGTGATCGCCACCGGCGCCCGCCCCCGGGTGCCCGCACTGCCGGGGCTGGACAGGGTTCCCTACCTCACCTCCGACACCCTCTGGCAGCGACTGCGCGAGCCCCCCCGCCATCTGCTGGTGCTGGGAGGAGGCCCCATCGGCTGCGAGCTGGCCCAGAGCCTGGCCCTGCTCGGTATCCCCGTCACCCTGGTGGAGCAAGGCCCTCAGCTGCTGCCCCGGGAAGATAGGGACGTCGCCGGGGCCCTGGCCGCGCAGCTGGAGCACGACGGCGTCACCCTGCACCTCGGCTGGCAGGCTACCTCGGCCGGGTATATGGACGGTAAAGGCGCCAACCTGCCCATCCGGCTGTACCTGCGCCGGGGGGACGAGACGCTGGTGGTTGAGGGGGACCAGCTGCTGCTGGCCCTTGGCCGGGAGGCCAACGTGAGCGGTTTCGGGCTGGAGGCGCTGGGGGTTGAACTGGCCCCCGGCGGCACCCTGGCCATCGACGGCTTCCTCGCCACCAACTACCCCAGCATCCTGGCGGTGGGGGACGTTGCCGGCCCCTACCAGTTCACCCATTTTGCCGCCCATCAGGCCTGGTATGCCGCCATCAACGCCCTCTTTGGCCAGTTCAGGCGCTTTCGGGCAGACTACAGGGTCATGCCGGCGGCCACCTATACCAGTCCGGAGATAGCCAGGGTCGGCCTCAACCAGAAAGAGGCTCGGGCCCGAGGCATCCCCTTCGAGTCGACCCGCTTCGAGATGGCCGAGCTGGATAGAGCCATCACCGACGGCGAGTCAGGGGGCTTTGTCGAGGTGCTGACGGTGCCGGGCCGTGACAGGATACTCGGGGCCACCATAGTGGGTGCTCACGCCGGCGAGCGGATCGCCGAGTTTGCTCTCGCCATGCGCCACCGCCTGGGACTTGGCAAGATCCTCGCCACCGTTCACCCCTACCCCACCCTGATGGAGGGGAACAAGTACGTGGCTGGCGCCTGGCGCCGTGCCCGCCAGCCCGGGCGCCTACTGGCGCTGCTGGCCCGTTATCACCGCTGGCGCCGCGGCGCCTGACTCTGACGAGGCAACCATCATGTTCACGACCCGACTTCGCGCCCTGCTCCGTCCCCTGATGGCCGCTGTCCCCCTGCTGCTGACCTCCCCGCTCCACGCCAATGACGCATCGTGGCAGCAGACCCTGCTGGCCGCCAGGGGGCAGACAGTCTACTTCAACGCCTGGGGGGGCAGCCCCGAGATCAACGCCTACCTGGTGTGGGCCAGGCAGGAGATCGCTCGCCAGTACCAGGTCGAGCTGGTGCAGGTGAAGGTGGATGACATCGCCCAGAGCGTGAGCCAGTTGCTGGCCGGCAAGCAGGCTGGCAAGACGTCGAGCGGCCCCATCGACCTGCTCTGGGTCAACGGCGAGAACTTCAAGGCGCTCAAGGAGCAGGGGCTGCTGGGGGACCCCTTTACCGACGAGCTGCCCAACATGGCCTTGGTGGACACCGCCCTGCCGGTGAGTGAAGACTTCACCGTGCCGGTCGAGGGGCTGGAGGCCCCCTGGGGCATAGGCCAGCTCAATCTGATGGTGGATGGCGACCAGGTAGACGCACCTCCCACCTCGGCGGCTGCCCTGCTTGCCTGGACCAAGGCTCACCCCGGCCGCTTCACCTACCCCAAGCCTCCCCAGTTTCACGGCTCGAGCTTTCTCAAGCAGATCCTGCTGGAGCTGACACCGGATCAGGCGCCCCTCTATCGGGAGGCGACCGATGCCGACTTCCTCCGCGTCACCGCCCCTCTCTGGGCCTGGCTCGACCAGCTTCACCCCGCGCTCTGGCGAAAGGGCAGGCTCTTCCCCACCGGCGCCGCCGAAACCAGGCAGTTGCTCGATGACGGCGAGCTGGCCATGGCCATCAGCTTCAACCCGGGGGAAGCCCAGAGTTCGGTGCAAAACGGCACCCTGCCCCCCACCGTCCAGGCCATCGCCATGGAAAAAGGGGCGCTCACCAACAGCCATTTCCTCGCCATCCCCTTCAATGCCTCCGCCCGGGCCGGGGCCAAGGTGGTGGTCAACTTCCTGCTGAGCCCCGCCGCCCAGGCGCGCAAGAGCGACCCCGCCTTCTGGGGGGATCCCAGCGTGCTGCGCCAGGAGGCGCTGCCAGGCCAGACCCGTCCGGCATTGCGCTTCAAGGGAGTGGCAGAGCCCCACCCCAGCTGGCAGACACGGCTGGAAGCGGCCTGGGCCGAGCGCTACGGCCACTGATCCATCATGCAGGCGCGCGCCCCTCTTCTCCTCCTGCTGCCCTTTTTGATGCTGGGAGCCCTGCTGCTGGGGATCCCGCTCGCCGGGGGCCTGCTGTTGCTGGTCATCGAGGGGCTCTCCCCCGCCAATCTATCCCTCTTGCTCCCCCAGCCCGGACTCTGGCACTCCGCAGGGTTGAGCCTCTGGGTGGCGGGGGCCTCCACCCTGGGGGCCCTCGGCGCCACAGCCCTGCTGCTCGCCCAGGGGGACGGGCGTCCCTGGATGCGCTGGCTGCGCCGCCTGCTCTCCCCCCTGCTGGCGCTTCCCCACGTCGCCTTTGCCATTGGCATCGCCTTTCTGATCGCTCCCTCCGGCTGGCTGCTGCGCCTCGTCGCCCCCCTGCTTGACCTCACCCATCAGCCCCCGGACTGGCAAACCCTCAAGGATCCCTGGGGCCTTGGCCTCATCGTGGTGCTCATCCTCAAGGAGACCCCCTTCCTGCTGCTGATGGCGCTGGCGGCACTGGATCCCGCCAAGGTGGCGCGCCAGCAGTGGCTGGGGGCCAGCCTCGGCTTCAGTGCCCCCCGGATCTGGTGGCGCCTGCTGCTGCCCGCCCTCTGGCCCGCCCTGCGACTGCCCCTCTACGCGGTGGCCGCCTATGGTCTGGCGGTGGTGGATCTCGCCCTGCTGCTGGGGCCGGATGCCCCGCCGCCCCTGGCGGTGCGACTCTGGCTCTGGTATCAGGATGCCGACCCCGCCTGGCGCGGCGCCAGTGCCAGCGGCGCCCTCTTGCTGCTCGCCCTCAACTTGCTGCTGCTTGGCGCCCTCAGGCTGCTGGAGCGGACCCACCTCACCCTCGGCAAGGCACGCTGGCTGGATGGGCGACGCGCCCCCGCCTCGCCCTGGCCCGCACTCATTGCCCGCATCGGCGTGTGGGGGCTGCTCCTGACCAATCTGCTGGTGCTCGCCGCCCTGCTACTCTGGTCCCTGACCCGGCGCTGGCCCTTTCCCGCCCTCTGGCCTAGCCAGTGGAGCGGCCGCTATTGGCTCGAACTGTTGCCGACCCTGTCGCCGCTGCTGACCACCAGCATCCTGCTGGCGCTGGCGAGCGGAGCCATAGCGCTGGTGATGGCGGTGCTGAGTCTGGAGGCGCAGGCCGGCCGCCGCCCCTGGCCGCTCTGGCTCATCTGCCTGCCGCTGCTGCTGCCGCAGGCCAGCCTGCTGTTCGGCATTCGCCTCGGGGTGGACAGGTTCAGCCTCGGGTGGGGGGGCGATGGCATCGGCTGGCGCTGGGTGCTCTGGAGCCAACTGCTGTTCGTTTTTCCCTACGTTTATTTGTGCCTGCACGGCCCCTATCGCCAGTTCGACGCGCGGCTCACCCAGAGCGCCCTGCTGCTGGGGGCAACCCCATGGCGAGCCTGGTGGCAGGTGAAAGGGCCGCTGCTGGCGCGTCCGCTGTTGTTTGCCTTCGGCGTCGGTGCCGCGGTGAGCCTGGCCCAATACCTGCCGACCCTGCTGTTTGGCGCAGGCCGGGTGGTCACCATCACCACCGAGGCGGTGGCCATCGGCAGCGGCCTCAACCGGCGGTTGGCGGGCCTCTACGGCCTGCTGCAACTGCTGCTGCCGCTCGTTATCTATCTGCTGGCGCTCTGGCTGCCGGCCCGACTCAACCCGGCGCTCAAGGGGGGCGGCTAACGATGAACTCTCATGTTGGAAATAACCATATGCTGAGCACCACGCCCCTTCGCCTCTATCTGGAGGAAGCCCTGCTGCTCTCGCTGCCCGCCCTGCAGGTGGCACCGGGCGAGGTGTTGACCCTGATGGGCCCCAGTGGCTGTGGCAAGAGCTCCCTGTTGGCGGCGCTGGCGGGGGTATTGCCGGCAAGCGGCCCCATCCGGCTGGAGGGGAACGTGACCCTCGGCGCACGCAGGCTCACACAGCTACCGCCCCAGGCGCGGCGCATCGGCATGCTGTTTCAGGATGATCTGCTGTTCGACCACCTGACGGTGGCCGAGAACCTGATGTTTGGCATGCCGGCCAGCGTGAAAGGGCACAGGGTGAGGCGAGAAAAGGCGGTGGCCGCGCTGGCACAGGTAGATCTGACAAATCAGGCGGACAAGCTGCCAGGGGCGCTCTCCGGCGGCCAGAAAGCCCGCGTCAGCCTGCTGCGTGCCCTGCTGGCCGAGCCTAGGGCATTGCTGCTGGACGAGCCCTTCTCCCGCCTCGACAAGCCGCTGCGGGCGGCATTCAGAACCCTGGTGTTCGAGCGCCTGCGCACGCAGGCCATCCCCGCGCTGCTGGTGACCCACGACGAAGAGGATGCGCCGGGCACCATCTTGCAGCTGATCCCCCCAGCCATCCCAGAAGAGGAGCACCACCTTGTTTGATCGCCACCTGATCCCGGTTATCCGCCGCCCCCTCGCCGCGCTCGCCCGCCCCCTGTGCCGGGCCGGGGTGAGCGCCAACCAGGTGAGCCTCGTCGGCTTTCTCATCGGCATGCTGGCGCTGCCGCTGCTGGCATTTGGCTGCTATCAGTGGGCGTTGGCGGCGATTCTGCTCAACCGGCTGCTGGACGGGCTGGATGGCGCCGTGGCGCGGGAAACGGGCATCAGCGACTGCGGCGGGTTTCTCGACATCACGCTGGATTTCATCTTCTACGCCGCCGTGGTGCTGGGCTTTGCCCTCGCCGACCCGGCCAACGCCCTGGCCGCCGCCACCCTGCTGTTCGCCTTCATGGGCACGGGATCGAGCTTTCTGGCCTTTGCCATCATGGCGGGCAAACGGGGCATCGAGAGCCCCGTCTACCGCCACAAATCCCTCTACTATCTGGGCGGGCTCACCGAGGGGAGCGAAACCATCGCCCTCTTCGTGCTCATGTGCCTCTGGCCCGCCGCCTTCGTGCCACTGGCCTACGGTTTCGCCCTGCTCTGTGCCATCACGACCCTGACCCGGATCTGGAGCGGCTACCACACCCTGCGCTGACGGGATCCCGGGGGACGCGCCGGCACGGAGCACTTGCGCCTGCACGCCAATGTTTTACCATGACGGCACTCTTTTTCAGGCTCACGAGAACCCTATGCGTCGCCTTGTCTGTGTCCTCTCCCTGTTTCCCCTGATCTACGGCTGCAGCAGCACGCCGGCGCCCAAGCCCGTGGTCAAACCCCAACCCAACAGCGCCTTCATCAACCAGACGCCGCCGAGCAAACCCTTCTACGGACAGGTGAGCCAGCCCGGGGTCAGCAAGGGGGACTTCGCCAATCGTTCCAACGTGGACAACTTCGTGCAGCGGATGGTGCAAAAGCACGGCTTCGACGGCGCCGAGCTGCACCGGGTACTGGCCCAGGCCGAGCGTTATGACTGGATCATCAAGCTGATGGACGCCCAGGCCCCCACCACCAGACCGCCCACCGGCCCGACCGGCGCCTGGAACCGCTACCGCGCCAAGTTCATCACCCCGGACAACGTACAGAACGGCGTCAACTTCTGGCGCGAATACGAGAGTGAACTCAACCGGGCGCAGCAGATCTACGGGGTGCCACCCGAGATCATCGTCGGCATCATCGGGGTGGAGACCCGCTGGGGTCGGGTGATGGGCAAGACCCGCATTCTCGACGCCCTGGCGACCCTGGCATTTGACTACCCGCGCCGCGCCGACTTCTTCACCGGCGAGCTGGAAGCCTTCCTGGTGATGACCCGGGATGAAGGGATGGATCCCACCGAACCCAAGGGCTCCTATGCCGGGGCCATGGGCTACGGCCAGTTCATGCCGTCGAGTTTTCGCAACTACGCGGTGGACTTCAACGGCAACGGCCACACCAACCTGTGGGATCCGGTGGATGCCATCGGCAGCGTGGCCAACTACTTCAAGGCCCACGGCTGGGAGAAAGGGCAGCCGGTGGCGGTGCGCGGCCAGGGACAGCTGCCGGGCTATGAGCACGGCTTCCAGACCCGCTACCCGGTGGCCACCCTGCGCGGAGCCGGGTTGACCCCAATCGGCTCCCTTGGCAATCACAAGGAGGCGAGCCTGCTGCGTCTGGATGTCGGCACCGGTTACCAGTACTGGTACGGCTTGCCGAACTTCTACGCCATCACCCGCTACAACCACAGCACCCACTACGCCATGGCGGTATGGCAGCTTGGCCTTGCCGTCAGGGATGCCAGAGGCGGCTACTGAGTCAGCCTCAATGCCAACGAAAACGGGCCCGCAGGCCCGTTTTTTTTATTCGTTTTCCAGCAGCCAACGTTTGAGCAGGGCGGCCAGCTGCTCCTGTTCGACCAGGCTCAATGGGGCCAGCAGGCGGCGCTCGTTCGCCACGTGCTGTTCCACCGCATGGTCAACCAGCTCCCGCCCCGGCTCCGTCAGGCAGACCAGCAGGCTGCGCCTGTCATCGGGGGAGGCTTCACGTCTTATCAGGCCACGCTGCTCCAGTTTGTCGAGCCGGGCCGTCATGGCCCCTGAACTCAGCATGGCGGACTGGTAGAGCGCGGTCGGAGTCAGCGGCTCGCCGGCCCGACGCAGGGTCGCCAGGATATCGAAATCAGACCCCAGCAGACCGCACTCCTTGAGGGTCTCGCTCACTTCGCGCCCGGCGATCGCCGCCATGCGCGCCACCCTCCCCAGCACCCCCATAGGGGAGCAGTCGAGGTCCGGGCGCTGCCGGGCCCACTGGGCCAGCAGCTGATCTACATGATCACTCTCCATTCGGGCTCCATTATCTTTACATGAAGATTCTTGATAATAAACCAACTCGCGGCTAATGTATCTTTACTTAAAGATACTTTATTACGAGATAACCATGCCACTGCTGATCGCCCTGCTTGCCCCCCTGCTCTGGGGCAGCACCTATGCCGTCGTCAGTCTCTACCTGACCGACTACTCCCCCTACTGGGTGGCCGTGTGGCGCGCCCTCCCCGCCGGGGTGCTGCTGCTGTTGCTCCATCCCCGCAGACCGCCTCTCGTCTGGAGCAGGCAGTTCCTGCTGGCGTTTTGCAACATCACCGCCTTCTTCGCCCTGCTGTTCGTGGCGGCGTTTCGCCTGCCCGGCGCCGTGGCGGGTACGTTGGGAGCGACGCTGCCCCTCATCCTGATGGGGCTGGCCTGGCTGCAAGACGGTGTCAGACCGACGCTCAAGTGGCTGTTGCTGGGGGTGATGGGGCTCGTCGGGGTGCTCTTGCTGCTCAATCCCTCTGCCAATCTGGATCCCGTCGGCGTGGCGTGCGCCCTGCTCGCCACCCTGCTCATCGGCCAGTCGAGCCGCTGGATGCAACGCTGGCCGGTGGACGATCTGCTGGCCCTGACCGCCTGGCAGCTGCTGCTGGGCGGCCTGATGCTGATCCCGCTGGCCTGGTGGCTGGCCGGCCCCATGCCCCTGCCCCGGGCTGACGCCACTCCCGGGCTTATCTGGCTGGTGATCCTCAATACGGCTCTGGCCTACTGGGCCTGGCTCTGGGGACTCAAACGCCATGGCCCTGAGGTGATGGGGATGCTGGCCCTCACCAATCCCATGGTGGCGGTCTCCTGCGGTGTGCTGATGGTGGGAGAAACCCTGGATGGCCGTCAGTGGCTCGGCATCGGCATCATCCTGCTCTCTCTCTTCCTGATGAAGCTGCCGGCCCGCTCTTTCCTCAAGCGCTGGCAGAACCGCAAGGCCGCCACCGGCAGCGTCGACAACGGCTGATCCGCAGTCAACCCGACACAAAAAAAGAGGAGCCACCAGGGCTCCTCTTTCACATGGGTTGTTGCCGTGAGGGTCAAACGCCTGCCTTGGCCAGGGCGGCGGAGACGATCTGCTGGGCTTCCTGCTGGATGAGGTCCAGGTGCGCCTCCCCCTTGAAGCTCTCCATGTAGATCTTGTAGATGGACTCGGTACCGGAGGGGCGCGCCGCGAACCAGCCGTTCTCGGTCACCACTTTCAGGCCGCCGATGGCGGCATCGTTGCCAGGCGCCTTGGTCAGCTTGGCGAGGATGGGCTCACCGGCCAGGGTGGAGGCTTCCACCAGGGCCGGATCCAGCTTGGAGAGCACCGCCTTCTGGGCGCTGTTGGCCGGAGCATCGATGCGGCGGTAGCTGGAGCGGCCGAATCTGGCTTCGAGCGCATCGTAGTGGGCCTGGGGATCCTTGCCGGTCACCGCCAGGATCTCGGCCGCCAGCAGCGCCAGGATGAAGCCATCCTTGTCGGTGGTCCAGACGGTACCGTCCTTGCGCAGGAAGGAGGCACCCGCGCTCTCCTCGCCGCCAAAGCCGAACTCGCCGCTGTAGAGACCGTCCACGAACCACTTGAAGCCGACCGGCACCTCTTTGAGGGTGCGACCAATCTCGCCGGCCACCCGGTCGATCATGGAAGAGGAGACCAGCGTCTTGCCGACGGCCGCCCCCTTGGGCCAGCCGGTTCTGTGGGTGAACAGATACTGGATGGCCACCGCCAGATAGTGGTTCGGATTCATCAGGCCCGCCTTGGTGACGATGCCGTGACGGTCGTAGTCAGGGTCATTGCCAAGGGCGATGTCGAACTTGTCTTTCAGAGCAATCAGGCTCGCCATGGCGAACGGGCTGGAACAGTCCATCCGGATCTTGCCGTCTTTGTCCAGGGTCATGAAGGAGAAGGTCGGGTCGACCTTGTAGTTCACCACCTCGATGTCCAGACCGTAGCGCCTGGCGATGACGTCCCAGTAGGCGACGCCGGAGCCACCCAGCGGATCCACGCCGATCTTGATGCCAGCCTGCTTGATGGCGGCCAGATCCAGCACGTTTTCGAGATCATCCACATAAGGGGTGACATAGTCGTGTTCCACCACGAACGGGCTCTTGAGGGCCTCGGCAAACGGCATCCGCTTCACGCCGGCCAGGCCCGCTTCCAGGATCGCGTTGGCGCGGTCTTCCACCCACTTGGTGATCTCGCCTTCGGCAGGACCGCCGTGGGGCGGGTTGTATTTGAAGCCACCATCTTCCGGCGGGTTGTGGGACGGGGTGATCACCACGCCGTCCGCCTGCGCCACGGGTTTGCCTGCGTTGTGGCGCAGGATGGCATGGGAGATGACCGGGGTCGGCGTGAAGCCGAGGCCGGCCTGAATGCGGGTCTCGACACCGTTGGCCGCCAGCACTTCCACCGCGCTGGCAAAGGCGGATTCAGACAGGGCATGGGTATCCATGCCGACGAACAGCGGCCCCGTGATACCGGCCTGCTGGCGGTACTCCACCAGCGCCTGGGTCACCGCCAGAATATGGGATTCGGTAAAGGCGCTGTGCAGGGCGCTGCCGCGGTGACCGGAGGTGCCGAAGGCGACCCGCTGCTCAGGGCGGCTCATGTCCGGCTTGTTGAGGTAGTAGGCGCTGACCAGACGGGGAATGTTGGTCAGATCGCAAAGACGAGCCGGCTGACCGGCGTGGGAATGCTGTGCCATGGCGTTTTCCTTGAGCTGAGCCTTGCCCGGCAAGGCCTGAAGTCATTGATGGGTTAAACGGCGCCGCACACCCGAGCCGTCAGATCCTCGTCATAACCCATGCTGTTCATGAGCTGAGCCACCATGTTCTGCTTGCGGCTGGTATTGGTATTGGTGATCACCCAGAACGGGGTCTCCGGTACCGGCTTGGGCTTGGTGGTGCTGCCACTGGCACGCAGCGCTTCCGGGTCACGGGAGAAATAGACGCGCTTGCGCCCTTTTATCTCGGTCGCCTGGGTGAAGCCTTCCGGGTTGTCCCGATAGAGGGTGCTCAATACCAGCATGAAGCGGTTGATGGACTTCTCTTCTTTCTGAAGCTCGCCGGAATCCAGCAGTGCCTCCAGCCCCATGGCATCGGCCACGGGTTGCGGTTGCATCGCAGGCGCGGCCGCCACGGTTGCCGTGCCAGCCTGGGCGGGTTGCTCCAGCAGGCGACGCAGGATATCGGACGCACTCTCGCCGATGTGCCGGGTCTGGCTCGCGATAAAGAAGTAGAGATCGTCATCAAGCTCGATGGTTTTCATAGGGATGCGCTGGACTCGTCGAAATTCGGATGCGGCGATTATACATAGGCAGACCCGGCAGCCCAAGCAAGGGGCGGACAGATGTGCATGAATCTCCTTGAGAATACGGCATAATGACAGGCCAAGTGTGTGATCCCCCGCACTGATAGCCGATCCCGGGGAGATATTTTTGAAAAAAAAACCACAAAAAATCCCCCCATCAGGAATGAAATCCTTTTCTTTCAGTGTGTTAAAAATTATGGCGATAGAGCCCACGACCGATAAGGTGTCATTTTGCAACAATACCCACGATTGAACTTCAAGGAACAGGGCGAAGGCCCGACTGTCGTGCTGATCCATGGCCTCTTTGGCAGCCTGGACAACCTCGGCCTGCTGGCGCGCCCCCTCAGCGAACAATACCGGGTCATCAGCGTCGATCTGCGCAATCACGGCGCCTCCTTTCACTCGGACGAGATGAGCTACCCGGCCCAGGCGGCGGACATCCTGGCCCTGCTGGACCATCTTGGACTTGAACAGGTGGCCCTGGTGGGTCACTCCATGGGGGGCAAGGTCGCCATGCAGGTCGCCAAGCAGGCCCCTCAAATGGTCAGCAAGCTGGTAGTGGCGGACATCGCCCCGGTGGCCTATCCCCACGCCCGCCACAAGAACGTGTTTGCTGGGCTCAATGCCACGCTGGCCACGCCCCCCCAGAGCCGCAGCGAGGCGGAAGCCATGCTGGCCGAGCACATCGAGATCGCCGGGGTGCGCCAGTTCCTGCTCAAATCCTTCGCCAAAGGGGAGTCTGGATGGGGGTGGCGTTTCAACGTGCCGGCCCTTGAGCGCAACTACGCCAACATCATGGGCTGGCCCGACGATGAACGCCGCTTCGAAGGCGCGACACTCTTCATCAAGGGCGGCGACTCCGACTATATGCTGCCCGAATACACCGGGGCCGCGATGGCCCAATTCCCGGCCGCCAAGGCCCGCGTCATCGCCGGCACGGGTCACTGGCTGCACGCGGAAAAGCCGGTTTTGTTCAACAAACTGGTTGTGGATTTCCTGTCGACAGGCGGTTAACAGTTTCAAATCCTTTGTGATATAGTGCGCCCGTCTTAAGGAGTGCGCGCAATCCATGCTGAGTGAACACATCGATCTCATCGAGAGTCTGGGCCTGAAACTGTTCTTCGTGGCCATCTTCCTGCTGATTGGTCTGGCCATTCAGGACGTGCTCAAACGGGGCAATGTGCCCCGCTTCGGCCGCTTCATCGTCTGGCTGGTGCTGTTTCTGGGTTGCGCGGGTTTTGTCGCCAAGGGGCTGATCGAAATGGGCTGGGAAGGCTCAGGGATCGGCTAACTACTTTTCATCTGTGATGTATGGCCAAACAGCAAACTGATCGAACAACACTGGATCTGTTCGCAACTGAGAAGCGCCCCGGCAGGCCAAAGACCAATCCACTCCCCCGCGAGACCCAGCTCAAGATCAACAAGCGCAACCAGCTCAAGCGCGATCGTGAGAACGGGCTGAAACGGGTCGAGTTAAAGGTGGAAGCCGAGTTGCTGGAGCGCCTGAACCAACTTGCGCTGCAACAGAACGTCAGCCGAGCCGAGCTGATCCAATCTATCCTGAAGCAACAGATCGAGTCTGCTCATGCAGCAGGCATCGCAATCTGAACCGTCAAGCATCAACACCAGATACGGGTAACGAAACACTATGGCTAGTGTAGGTCTGTTTTTCGGCAGCGATACCGGTAATACCGAAGCTGTCGCCAAGATGATCCAGAAAGAACTGGGCAAACAACTGATTGAAGTCCGTGACATTGCCAAGAGCAGCAAGGCCGACATCGACAGCTTCGATCTGCTGATGTTCGGCATCCCGACTTGGTACTACGGCGAAGCCCAGGCCGATTGGGACGACTTCTTCCCCGAACTCGAAGAGATCGACTTCAACAACAAGCTGGTGGCCATCTTCGGATGCGGCGATCAGGAAGACTATGCCGAGTACTTCCTCGACGCCATGGGTACCCTGCGTGACATCGTCGAAGCCAAGGGCGCCATCATCATCGGCCACTGGCCGACCGCGAGCTACGAGTTCGAAGCCTCCAAGGCGCTGGTGGATGACAAGCACTTCGTGGGCCTGGGCATCGACGAAGATCGCCAACCCGAGCTGACTGCAGAGCGCGTCAAGGGCTGGTGCAAACAGCTGCACGAAGAGATGTGCCTGGGCGAGCTGGAGTGATCTGATCTTCCTCCCTCTTCATGCAACAAGGGCCCCGACGGGGCCCTTATTGCATCTGCAGCAAGCATTCAGCCCCCCCTGTGCTGGGGCTTGGATCTGACATAGAGGGTGCGCTTCACCTGGGCCACCAGCTCGCCCTGGCCATCCTGCACCTGCACCTCGAACTCGGGAAAGTGCTTGTCTCCCCCCTCGGTCGCCGCCACGATCGATGCCAGCTTGGCGTCGCTCAGGGTGAACTCCGCCACCAGTTTGCCCTTGCCCGGCTTGATGAAATTGATACTGCCCGCCTTGTCCCACACGTAGTAGCGGTTCTTGAAATAGCCCATCAGCATCAACGGGTAGATGGGATCCGTCATGGCGAACATGCTGCCACCGAACTGGGTCCGGTTGGCATTCTTGTTCCACCAGCGGGACTTGAGAGTGACCCGGCAGAAGCGAAAATCGGGGCTCAGGGTTTCTATCTTGATGCCTGCACCCCAGAAGGGGGGCCAGGCGTTGAGGGCGCAGCGCACCCAGGCGGCATTGCCGAAAAGCCAATCCATGGATCTCATCCGACCAGACTATAAAGAAGTCACATAGTATCAACATTCTCTGATCGAGCAAGCGGGTCTGAATATTCCCATGACGGGCTTGATGAGCTAAAGCCCTTGAATTGCTGGGTTTATTTTTAACTTGGCTACGACCTATAATGACAGGCCAAGCGAGTTCGTGGTTGCCATTACAGCGGCAGTCAATCAGAATAACCACACCTTCGAGAATGCGAATAAATAGAAATGGCAGACAACAACCAAGCGTTAAAAAAGGCCGGGCTCAAGATCACCTTGCCCCGTGTCAAGATCCTGGAAATCCTGCAACAGCCGGACTGCCAGCACACCAGTGCGGAAGATCTGTACAAACGGCTGATCGATCAGGGCGAGGAGATTGGTCTCGCTACCGTTTATCGCGTTCTCAACCAGTTTGATGATGCCGGTATCGTCACCCGTCACCATTTCGAAGGGGGCAAGTCGGTGTTCGAGCTCGCCACCCAGGAGCACCACGACCACCTGGTCTGCCTCGACTGCGGCAAGGTGATCGAGTTCTCCGACGAGGTGATCGAACAGCGCCAGCGCGACATCGCCAAGGCGCACAACATCCGCCTGACCAACCACAGTCTTTACCTGTATGGCCACTGCGCCAACGGTGACTGCAAGCACGACGATTGATTCGGCCGGGTCGGCGCAATAAAAAAGCCAGCATCATGCTGGCTTTTTTGTGTCCGCAATCCGGACCAGAAGCGGCAGGGTTTCCCCTGCCCTCTTCTATCAGACCTCGGCCTTGCCCCAGACGTCACGCAGGGCCACGGTGCGGTTGAACACCAGGCGCTCGGCGCTGGAGAGCTTGTTGTCGGCGCAGAAGTAACCTTCACGCTCGAACTGGTAGGCAAACTCCGGCTTGGCATCCTTCAGAGAAGCTTCCACCCGGGCCCCTTCGATGATCACCAGGGATTCCGGATTCAGAGCCGCTTCGAAGTCATCCTCGGCGCCCGGGTTCGGCACCTTGAACAGACGGTCATAGAGACGCACTTCGGCCGGCAGGGAGTGAGTGGCGCTGACCCAGTGGATCACCCCTTTCACCTTGCGACCGTCCGCCGGATCCTTGCCCAGGGTCTCGGGGTCGTAAGAGCAGTAGATGCAGGTGACCTTGCCGTCCGCATCCTTCTCGACCCGTTCGGCCTTGATGACGTAGGCGTTGCGCAGGCGCACTTCCTTGCCCAGCACCAGACGCTTGAACTGCTTGTTGGCTTCCTCTTTGAAGTCCGCCTCGTCGATGAAGATTTCGCGGGAGAAATGCAGCTCACGGGTCCCCATCTCCGGCTTGTTCGGGTGCGCAGGGGCGGTCAGCACCTCATCGGCCGCCAGGTTCTCGATCACCACCTTCACCGGGTGCAGCACGGCCATGGCGCGCGGGGCGTTCTCGTTGAGATCGTCGCGGATGCAGGCTTCCAGCATGCTCATCTCGACGATGTTGTCCTGCTTGGTCACACCGATGCGCTTGCAGAACTCGCGGATGGAGGCCGGGGTGTAACCACGGCGGCGCAGACCGGAGACGGTCAGCATGCGCGGATCATCCCAGCCGCTGACGTGCCCCTCGGTCACCAGCAGGTTCAGCTTGCGCTTGGACATGACGGTGTATTCGAGGTTCAGACGGGAGAACTCGTACTGACGGGGGTGACAGTCGATGCTGATGTTGTCCAGCACCCAGTCATACAGGCGACGGTTGTCCTGGAACTCCAGGGTACACAGGGAGTGGGTGATCCCCTCCAGGGCGTCCGAGATGCAGTGGGTGAAGTCATACATCGGGTAGATGCACCACTCGTCACCGGTCTGGTGGTGGTGGGCAAACTTGATGCGATAGATGACGGGATCGCGCATCACCATGAAGGGGGATGCCATGTCGATCTTGGCGCGCAGGCAGGCGGAGCCTTCGGCCATCTCACCGTTCTTCATCTTGGCGAACAGGGCAAGGTTCTCTTCCACGCTGCGATCGCGGAACGGGCTGTTCTTGCCAGGGGCAGTCAGGGTGCCGCGGTATTCGCGCATCTGCTCCGGGGAGAGCTCGTCCACATAGGCCAGTCCCTTCTCGATGAGCTCGATGGCGTAGCCGTGCAGCTTGTGGAAATAGTCGGAGGAGTAGCAGATCTCGCCGCTCCACTGGAAGCCCAGCCACTGGACGTCCTGCTTGATGGACTCCACGAACTCGATGTCTTCCTTCGCCGGGTTGGTGTCATCGAAACGCAGGTTGCACTGACCCTGATAGTCGCGGGCGATGCCGAAGTTCAGGCAGATGGATTTGGCGTGGCCGATATGGAGATAACCGTTCGGCTCCGGCGGGAAACGGGTATGCACGCTGCTGTGCTTACCGCTGGCCAGATCTTCATCAATGATCTGACGAATAAAGTTAGTTGGGCTGTTCGCCTGACTCATGGCTCACCTCAAAAATGCGTCACTGGCGGACGTTGTGCCGGCTGGCACCCTCATACCCCCGCCGTCAAGCCGGGTATGATCCCTCATTACGCGCCCTGCCTCAACCTGAATTTGGCCAATTCGGGTCATTGGCGCACCAAAAACGGCGAAACGGGAGAAATTGCAGAGATCCTGGTCAAAAAAAGCCCCGCACGGGGCGGGGTCTCAAGTGATGAAAAACAGACAAAACACACACAACAAAGGTTCACACGCAGAGTCAACCTTTCCCAAGCCCGATGGCCATCGCCCTTGGGAAAGGCGGGTCTTGCGACCCACCTTGCGTTATGGATTGAAGGCTAGCTATCAGTTCAGCTCGGTGACGCGGCTGGTGCGCTTGCCATCGAAGCTGGTGGTACGCAGGTAGACCTTGCCATCCACGGTCGGCTTGGCGGCAGCGTCGTAGGCGCTCCAGCTCTTGCCGTCCAGGCTGTACTGGATGGGCAGACCCGGCAGATCCACGTTCGCTTCCAGCACACCGTTCACCACCTTGGCACCCGGTACGGAGAGGCGATATTCCACCCCGGCCTGGTCCAGTTTCGGCAGCACGCGCTGACCCAGCACGTTGGCAAACTGGTTCCACTCCTTGTTCAGGGTTGCCTTGTTGACATGCTTGGTGGTGCCGGAGAACTCGCGACCCTTCACGTAATCGAGCTCGAAGCCGCCCTTGTGCCAGGCGCGCTCGGCCACGGAGAAGATGCGCGGATAGACCATGTATTCGTACTGGGCATCGGTGCGCACGGTTTCACTCCACTGCTGACCGGAGATCCCCTTGAACTTGACCGGATCCTGGTCACCCTTGGCCACGAAGGCGTTGCCGTCGCGGTCAACCGAGGTCTCGGCGTTCTGCGGCAGGTTTTCCGGGGCGAAGGCGAACACCTTGCGGGTGTCGTTGAAGCGGGTTGCCCAGTAGTAGCCGCGCTCGGCCGGGTGTACCTCGTTCGGGAAGTCGAAGTAGAGGTAATCCGGGTTGGACAGGACCACTTCGTAACCCTTGTGCGCCCACTTCATCGCTTCGTTGAAGCCACCCCAGTAGAGGGTTTCCCAGAAGTTGACACGGGTGTTGTCGGTGGCGAAGTCCTTGGCGCTGTTGGCGTACTTCAGACCGTCTTCCCACGCCTGCAGGGTGGAGAAGCCGTGGCCCTTGACCATCTCGCTCACTTCCTTGGCAAAGTAGACCGGCAGCTCGGCCACGTCCTTGATCTTGCCATCGTCGATCATCTTCTGGCACATGGGGGACTTGCCGAACGGCTTGTCCTGCTTGCTGGAGTCGACGTTGCCCTTCCAGGCCACCAGATCTTCTTTCTTGGTGACGGCCGGATCCTGGTAACCACCGCCCTGCATGATGTTCTTCGCCTCGTCACCACCGTAGTGCCAGGCGGTCAGCGGCTGGCCGGCGGCCTGGTGCATCTGGGCCACTTCGTCCATCACCTTGGCAACGAAGGTGGCGGCACCCGGCTGGCAGGGGTTGATGAAGGACATCTTGTCGTAGAACTGCACCGAGGTGACGTTGGAGGTATCGGCCGGGTCAGTCAGACGGAACTGGTTGGCCTCGGCTTCTTTGCCCTCGCTCATCAGACGCTTGTAGCGTGCCTCCATGGAGACCACGGCGGCACGGGCGTGGGCCGGCATGTTGATCTCGGGGATCACGGTCACACCGCGGGCCTTGGCATAGCGTACCAGGTCGATGTAGTCCGCCTTGCTGTAGAAACCGGAGCCCTGGTTGTCGCTGGTGGGGCCGGAGCCAAGCTGCGGCATCAGGCACTTGGTTTCGGACTCGTCATGGCAACGCTGGCTGCCGACGTCGGTCAGCTCCGGCAGGCCCGGGATCTCCAGACGCCAGCCTTCATCGTTGGTCAGCCCCAGGTGCAGCACGTTGAGCTTCATGGCGGACATCTGGTCAACCAGCTTCTTCATGGTCTCCGGGCTTCTGAAGTGACGGGCCACGTCGGTCTGCATGCCGCGGTATTCAAAGCGTGGCGCATCCTCGACGCTCATCTGGCTCACCAGCTTGTCGTCAACCCCCAGCAGGGAGATCAGGGACTGGGCGCCCCAGAAGGCGCCGTCAACGTCGTGCCCCTGAATGACGGTGCCCTTCTGGCCGATGGTCATGTCGTAGCCTTCGGCCTGCTTGAGCTTGCTGCCGAGCTTGATGGTGACCGGGTAGCCGGTGTCGGAGAGGGTAACACCCAGCTTGGTCAGTTGCGCCTTCAGGGCCTCGGCGCGATCGCTCGGCAGGTCAAGGGCATTGAGCTTGATGGTGGAGAAGTCGACTTGCGGGCCGGCCTTGACCACCTGCTTCATCGGGCTTGGCAGGATGCGGTCGTCAATCTTGCCGGCAGGCAGCAGGGTACTGGTCTGGTTGGCGGCGAAACGGGTCTCGCTGTTCATCAGGATGTTGTTGTCATCCTTGGTGCGCTTCCAGCCATCGGCCGGCATCGGCTTCTCGTAGGTGCTGGCATCGTCGATGTTGCTCATGCTGGCCAGCACTTTCGGCTCGGCCCCTTCACTGGCAACATACCAGTTCGGCATGATGTCAGATTCGAACAATACCCAGTATTCCACCACCAGGGGCACCTCGACCGTGGCGTCCTTGGCAAAGCCCTGGAACTTCTCGGTCGGCGTCAAACGATAGAGGTCGCCGGTCAGGTGGGTGATGGTGAACTGGTCGTTGTCCACCCGCTGGATGCGGCGGATGGAGGAGACATAGATGCTCCAGTCCTTGGAGGTGACGTCGGCCCCGGTATTGGTCAGGTGCAGCTTGGCAACGCCGCAGCTTGCCCACTCGGAGCCCAGCGCCTGGCAGTCAAGACCGGCGCCGGCACCGTCATTGGTGACGACTTCGTACTTGACGACGAGGTTGCTGGCGAGGGCGTCGACCACCGCTTGCCTGGCAGCATCAGCTGCAAGTGCGGGACCGGCGAAAACGGTAGACATGGCAATGGCTAACAGAGAATGTTTCAAGTTCATAACTGCTGCTCTCATTTGAAGTAAAGGTTGGATTTTCTTGGCTTTTTTTATATGGGGCCCCGAGGCGGGGCCCTTAGTTATGTCAACAATGGACTTAGACTTGAGGTGAGCGAGTCGCTCGATTAACGCAGGGCTTTCATCTCACCGGCGATGATCTCGGCCAATGGGCCCAGAATCACCTGCAGGTTCTGCTCACCGAGCTTGACCACACCGGCCGCGCCCAGAGCTTTGAGCTTGCGCTCGTCAACGATGCTGCGGTCTTTCAGGGTCAGACGCAGACGGGTGATGCAGGCATCGATGGTCACCAGGTTCTCCTGACCACCCAGCACTTCCAGATACTGCTTGGCCAGCTCGGTGCGGTCGGTGGTTTGAGCCTGTACCGGCACGGCTTCGTCATCTTCACGACCCGGGGTTTTCAGGTTGAACTTGGCGATCACGGCGCGGAAGACCACGTAGTAGAGGCCGAAGAAGACCAGACCCTGTACCAGCAGCATGTACCACTGGGTCGCCAGCGGGTTGCGGCTGGAGAGCACCATATCCACCAGACCGGCGCTGAAGCCGAAACCGGCGATCCAGTGCATGGAGGCTGCGATGAACACGGAGATACCGGTCAGCAGGGCGTGGATGACGTACAGTACCGGCGCCACGAACATGAAGGAGAACTCGAGCGGCTCGGTCACCCCGGTGAAGAAGGCGGCAAAGGCGGCAGCGATCATGATGGACGCAACCTTCTCTTTGTTCTCTTTCTTCGCGCTGTGGTAGATGGCCAGTGCGGCACCCGGCAGACCGAACATCATGATGGGGAAGAAGCCGGCCTGGTACATGCCGGTCACGCCCACGACAGCCTTGCCGGCGTCGATGGAGGATTGGCCACCCAGGAAGTTCGGGATGTCGTTGATGCCGGCCACGTCGAACCAGAACACGGAGTTCAGGGCGTGGTGCAGACCAACCGGGATCAGCAGACGGTTGAAGAAGGCATAGATGCCGGCACCGGTGGAGCCCATGCTGACGATGGATTCACCGAAGCTCACCAGGCCACCGTAGATGACCGGCCAGACGGCCATCAGGATGAAGGAGACGACGATCATCACCACGGAGGTCACGATCGGCACCAGACGACGACCGGAGAAGAAGGCCAGCGCCTTGTGCAGCTCCACGCTGCTGAAACGGTTGTAGAGCTCAGCGGCGATGACACCACACAGGATGCCGACGAACTGGTTGCTGATCTTGGCAAAGGCTGCCGGCACCTGGTCGGCCGGGATACCCTTGATCTGGGCCACGGCGCCCGGGCTCAGCAGAGTGGTGACCACCAGGAAGCCGACCAGACCGGCCAGCGCGGCGGAACCGTCTTTATCCTTGGACATGCCGTAAGCGACGCCGACGGCGAACAGAATGGGCATACTGTCGATGATGGCGGCGCCCGCCTTGATCAGAAACGCAGCCAGAGGGCTTCCGCCACCCCAACCGTTCGGGTCAATCCAGTAGCCAATCCCCATCAGGATCGCGGCGGCAGGCAATACCGCTACCGGCACCATCAGGGCACGGCCGATCTTTTGTAAATAACCGAGAATGTTCACGGTTCCTCTCCTTAGTTGGTGTTTTTCTAGAAATTAAGTGCTTATCACGTTCGACGCATAAGCCATCAAGGCTTGATTGGCAGTCTATGTGTTTTATTTCGCTGCGCAAATTAATAAACCAGCTTTCGTGATCATTATCACTCAACAGAGATAAAGGTAGCCGATAGATGTGGCTTAGTTCGCAATCTTTATTTACGCTATAAAACAACTTGAATCCGTGTCTGGTCCCTTGCCGTCAATCCCTGTGCGGCAACCGTACTGAGGTATATAGAATGCGCCTGATCCCGTTGAAGTCTGCCAGCCAGGTGGGTCTCTGGTCTGCCCGTTACATCGTTGACCGCATCAATGCGTTCAAACCCACTGCCGAGCGCCCCTTCGTGCTGGGTCTGCCCACTGGCGGCACCCCGCTCAACACCTACAAGCGCCTGATTGAGCTGCATAAAGCCGGCGAGGTGAGCTTCCAGAACGTGGTCACCTTCAACATGGACGAGTATGTGGGGCTGCCCAAGGAACATCCGGAGAGCTACCACAGCTTCATGCACAACAACTTCTTCAATCACGTTGACATTCGCCCGGAAAACATCAACATCCTCAATGGCAACGCCGAGGATCTGGTGGCCGAGTGCCAGCGTTACGAAGACAAGATCAAGTCCTACGGCAAGATCCACCTGTTCATGGGCGGCGTCGGCAATGACGGCCACATCGCCTTCAACGAACCGGCCTCTTCCCTGGCTTCCCGTACCCGGGTCAAGACCCTGACCGAAGACACCCGCATCGCCAACTCCCGCTTCTTTGGCGGCGACATGGAGCAGGTGCCCAAGCTGGCCCTGACCGTGGGTGTCGGCACCCTGATGGACGCCGAAGAGATCCTGATCCTGGTGGTCGGTCACGCCAAGGCCCAGGCCCTGCAGGCCACCGTGGAGGGCAGCGTCAACCACATGTGGACCATCTCCACCCTGCAACTGCATCCGAAAGGGATTGTGGTGTGCGACGAACCTTCCACCATGGAGTTGAAGGTCAAGACGGTGCGCTACTTCCAGCAACTGGAAGCCGACAACATCAAGCACCTCTGAGGAGCTCCCATGTACGCTCTGACTAATTGCACTCTCTACACCGGCAGCTGCGTGCTGACCGGTTATGGCGTGGTCATCGATGGCGACAAGATTGTCGCCATCTCCCGCCAGGCAGAACTGCCAGCCGGCATCGAGCAGATTGACCTCCAGGGCGCCAACCTCAGCGCCGGCTTCATCGACGTCCAGCTCAACGGCTGCGGTGGCGTCATGTTCAACGGTCACATCACCACGGACACCCTGGCCACCATGCAGGCGGCCAACCTGAAATCCGGGACCACCAGCTTCCTGCCGACCCTGATCACCAGCCCGGATGCGGACATGAAGCAGGCCGTCGCCGTCACCCGCGACTACATGGCCGCCCACCCCAACGAGGTGCTTGGCGTCCATCTGGAAGGGCCCTACACCAACCTCAAGCGCAAGGGGATCCACCCGGCCGAACAGATCCGCCAGCCCGCCGACGAGATGATCGACTTCTTCTGCGACAACGCGGACGCCATCGCCAAGATCACCCTGGCACCCGAGCGCAACAAGCCCGAACACATCCGCCGTCTGGTGGAAGCCGGCATCCTGGTCTCCGCCGGCCACACCGCCGCCAACTACGACCAGGCCATGGCGGGCTTTGACAACGGCATGCGCTTTGCCACCCACCTCTACAACGCCATGACTCCGACCCTGAACGGTCGCGAGCCCGGCGTGGTCGGTGCCATCTACGATCGCAAGGATGTCTATGCGGGCATCATCGTCGACGGCCACCACGTACACTGGGCCAACGTGCGCCTGGCGCACAGGATGCTGGGGGAGCGGCTGGTGCTGGTCACCGATGCCACCGCGGCGGCAGGTGCACCGGAAGGCTTTGAGAAATTTGATTTTTGCGGCGCAACCGTCTATTTCCGCGATGGTCAGTGCGTCGATGAGAATGGTACACTCGGCGGCTCCGCCCTCACCATGATCGAAGGGGTGGAAAATCTGGTCAAACAGGTCGGATTGCCGCTCGACGAAGCACTGAGAATGGCCACCCTTTACCCCGCTCGCGCCATTGGATGGGACTCGCGTCTCGGTAGTATCCAGGTCGGAAAAATTGCCAACCTCACCGTCTTTGATCAGGCCTTCGCGGTCTGCGGGACCGTGGTTAACGGACACTACACAACACAGTGACACTATGACTGGCGGACAAATAGCAAACGTAGATCTTATCAAGCAGGTAAACAGTGCGGTCGTCTATCGCCTCATTGACCTGCAGGGGCCCATCTCGCGGGTCAAAATTGCCGAGTTGAGTCAGCTGGCCCCGGCCAGCGTGACCAAGATAACCCGGCAACTGATCGAGCACGGTCTCATCAGGGAAACCTCGCCGCAAGCCTCCACTGGCGGGCGCCGCGCCATCTCCCTGACCACCATCAAGCATCGCTTCCAGTTTGTGTCCGCCAAGCTGGGTCGCGGCTACCTGCAGCTCTCCCTGTATGACCTCGACGGCAAGGAGCTCGATCAGCACATCACCCAGGTGACCGAGATCGAGCAGCAACCCGTGGTGGACATGCTGCTGCGGGAGATTGGCGCCTTCATCGACGCCAATCAGGATCGCAGCCGCAACCTCATCAGCATCGCGCTGACCATGCCGGGTCTGGTCAACCCCGAATCCGGCATGGTCATCTACACCCCCACCTACCAGATCCGCAACCTGGGGCTCGCCAAGCTCCTGGAGCACCACTTCAACCTCCCCTGCTACGTGGGCAACGACACCCGTTCGCTGGCGCTGGCCGAACACTTCTTCGGCGAGTCCCGCGACTGCATGGACTCCATCCTGGTGAGTGTCCACCAGGGGACGGGCTCTGGCATCATCACCAAGGGCAAGGTGTTTCTCGGCCAGAACCGCAACGTCGGCGAAATAGGCCACATCCAGGTCGAACCCCTTGGCAAGCGCTGCCACTGCGGCAACTTCGGCTGCCTCGAGACCATCGCCTCCAACGAGGCCATCGTCGA
Organism: Aeromonas sp. PS2Canimalfood6; assembly: GCF_048276795.1. Classification (NCBI taxonomy): domain Bacteria; kingdom Pseudomonadati; phylum Pseudomonadota; class Gammaproteobacteria; order Aeromonadales; family Aeromonadaceae; genus Aeromonas; species Aeromonas sp. PS2Canimalfood6. The sequence goes on along the minus strand of NZ_JBLUXC010000006.1, from coordinate 43,034 downwards.
CAAGGTGAAGGAGCTCATCAGCCGGGGTCACCTGAGTTCGCTGCAAGAGAAGCACATCACCATCCAGGAGGTGTGCAAGGCGGCGGTGGCCGGTGACGAGCTGGCCCGCAGCGTGATCGAGAACGTGGGGGAGCACCTGGGGCGCGCCATCGCCATCACGGTCAACCTGTTCAACCCCCAGAAGGTGCTCATCGCCGGTGAAATCACCGCCGCCGAAGAGATCCTGATCCCGGCCATCCGCCGCTGTGTCGAGCACCAGTCTCTGCCAAGTTTCCATCGCGGCCTGCCCATCGTGAAGGCGCGCTTCCAGAACCAGCCCACCATCGGCGGCTTCGCCCTGGTCAAGCGCTCCCTGCTGGAAGGGGATCTGTTGCAGATCATCATGGAGCAAAAGTAAGGCCTACCCCTTCGGATACGAAAACGGCAGCCGGTGGCTGCCGTTTTTTTATGGTCTGTTTTCGCCGGTTCACCCCGCCCGGCACGGTTTGAAGAGATCCAGCTTGCCGTCATAGACCTGGGTCTGCACGTCCATGATGCCGAGCATGGTGCGGGGCAACAGGTTGTCGCGCCGCTCAACCGCTCGGGCCCATTTACCCCGCCCGGCACGGTTTGAACAGATCCAGCTTGCCGTCATAGACCTGGGTCTGCACGTCCATGATACCGAGCATGGAGTGGAACAGGTTGTCGTGAGAGAAACGCTTGCTGGCTGCCTCCTGTTGCAGGCAATCCAGATTGAGCTGACGGTCCGCCTGCAACTGGGGAGAGAACCAGGTCAGGAGCGGCACCCGGGTCTGATCGTCCGGTGCGAACTTGTAGGGGGTGCCGTGCAGATAGAGCCCCATGGCACCGAGGGATTCACCGTGATCCGACAGATAGACCAGCCCCACGTTGTACTGGCTCTCCAGGCTCTTGAGCTTGTCGATGAGCTGGGCCAGCACCTTGTCGGTGTAGCGGATGGTGTTGTCATAGGTGTTCACCAGCTCTTCGTTGCTGCAGTTCTCGATGTCGCTGCGCGGGCAGTCCGGCAGGAAGACGCGATCGGCGGCCGGGTAGCGGCGATAGTAGGTCGGACCGTGGCTACCCATCAGGTGGAAGGCCACCAGCTTGCTGCCCTGCTTGCCCTGCATGTCGGCGATCTGCTGATCCAGCCCCTGCAACAGCACCTCGTCATGACAGGCATTGCCGGAGCAGTATGCGGGGAATGCCTTGGGCTCAATCTCGATGGTGGGGACGTTTTTGCACACCCCCTTGCAGCCGCCGTCGTTTTCCTTCCAGAGCACCGAGATCCCGGCATGTTGCAGCACGTCCAGCAAGCCATCCTGGGACTGGGCCCTGGCCTCGTCATAGCCACGCCGGGTCATGTTCGAGAACATGCAGGGCACGGAGAGCGCCGTGGCGGTGCCGCAGGAGCGCACGTCTCTGAACGAGACCACATTGGCCTCTTTCTCGGTGAAGCCGTTGGTTTCCTTCTTGTAGCCGTTGAGGGAGTAGTTCTGGCTGCGGGCCGTCTCCCCCACCACCAGGAACATCAGGGTCGGCTTCTCATGCTGGCCGATCACCCTGGCATCGGTGCCGATCTGCTGGTAGGGAATGGGAGTGGCGAAGACCACATCCCGGGCGTACTTGTAGAGCCCGTGCACATAGTTGGCGGGTACTATCTCCTTGCCGAGGGACTTGTTGTTGCGCCCGACCGAGGCGTAATCCTGGTAATAGAGGGCGGCAGCCCCCATCAGAAACAGCAAGGAGAGGGCGATGGAACCGAGGCGCAGACCCAGTCCCTTGTACCAGGGACGGGGATACTCAATCTTCACCCACAGCAGGACCAGCACCGGCAGCAGGCCGGTCAGCAGGAACCAGAGCACCACGGAGCCGTTGAGGTAGGAGCCCGCCTCCCCACTGTTGGTTTCGATGATGTTCTGCATCATGCCCATGTCGAAGATCACCCCGTACTTGAGCATGGCGTAGCTGACCAGGGAGCCGGTCAGGATGAGCAATGCGAAAAAGGGCTTGAGCAGATAACGGAAGGTAAAGGGCAGGAACACCGCGTTGAGGGCCGCCACCAGTACCAGGGGAATGGAGAGGACAAACCCCGCCTTGACGTGTTCAAGGGCGCTGAGAATACGATAAAAGTGCAGGAAAATGGGCCAGTTGAAGACCAGTGCAAACAGCAGCACCAGCAACAGATTGACCTTCATCACTCCCAGAGTGAGACGCATAGAGAGACTCCGACAAACCAGTGGAACTAACAACCTGCCAGCAGGCTTCGTGGTGACCATCCCGACACTCGGCCCTGAAAAACAGGACAAGAGCCAGGGAGGTCCAGATACGGGGTCATCCTAGGACGGCAAACTTAAGCGAACATTAAGAGAGGAAATCGAACCACAAGGGGAGGTGCGCGGTCTGGCACATAAAAAAACGGCAGCCCGGGCTGCCGTTTTTGCGAAGGTGAACAAGGTGTCGCACCTGTATGTTCGCGAACCTGAACAGGGTCGCGAGCGGCCGGCGATCTCGCCGGAGCCGGGGAAGAGGACCGTTGTGGTCGCCCTCCCCTTTGCTCTGGGGGATCACAGGGTCGCGGCGATCTCGTCGGAGATGGAGCCGTTGTGGTACACCTCCTGCACGTCGTCCAGATCTTCCAGCATGTCGATGAGGCGCATCAGCTTGGGCGCGGTCTCGGCATCCAGTTCCGCCTCGGTGGAGGGGATCATGGTCACTTCGGCGCTCTCGGGCTTGAAGCCGGCGGCTTCCAGACCGTCCAGCACGGTGCCGAAGTCGTTCGGGGTGGTGTAGACCTCGATGGTGCCATCTTCTTCGGTCACCACGTCGTCGGCACCGGCTTCCAGGGCGGCGTCCATCAGGGCGTCTTCATCGGCGCCCACGAAGGTCAGCACCCCCTTCTTGGTGAACAGATAGGCCACGGAGCCGTCGGTCCCCAGGTTGCCGCCGCACTTGCTGAAGGCGTGACGCACTTCGGCCACGGTACGGTTGCGGTTGTCGGTCAGGCACTCCACCATGACGGCGGAACCGGCCGGGCCGTACCCTTCGTAGACTATGGTCTCGAGCTGCTCGCCGTCACCGCCGCCGGCCCCACGGGCGATGGCGCGGTTGATGGTGTCGCGGGTCATGTTGCTGGTCAGGGCTGCCGCCACCGCCGCACGCAGGCGGGGGTTGTTGGCAGGATCGGCATCACCCAGACGCGCAGAGGTGGTGATTTCGCGGATCAGCTTGGTGAAGATCTTGCCGCGCTTGGCGTCTTGCGCCGCCTTGCGGTGTTTGATGTTGGCCCATTTACTGTGACCTGCCATAGGGACTCTCCGTTATAGTTGGAAATTTCAGTAACACTGGTTGCGCCCAGGGGGAAACGGGAAAGGCCGCATCGCTGCGGCCTTTGTTGCCGATAACGGCTTATTCGTCACCCTTGACGGTGGTCGCAATCGCCAGCTCGCCCAGTTGGGCCGGGTTGGCAAAGCTCGGGGCGTCTGTCATCAGACAGGCGGCCGCCGTGGTTTTCGGGAAGGCGATGACATCCCGGATGTTGTCGGTGCCGGTCAGCAGCATGCTGAGGCGGTCCAGACCGAAGGCCAGGCCGGCGTGGGGCGGGGTGCCGTATTTCAGGGCATCCAGCAGGAAGCCGAACTTCAGGCGCTGCTCGTCCGGGGTGATCCCCAGGATGTCGAACACGGTGGACTGCATCTCGCTGTTGTGGATACGCACAGAGCCGCCACCCACTTCGTAACCGTTGATCACCATGTCGTAGGCGTTGGCGTAAGCGCCCACCGGGTTCGCTTTCAGCTCGGCCGGGCCCAGGTTGCTCGGGGCGGTGAAGGGGTGGTGCATGGCCGCCAGGCCGCCTTCGCCATCTTCTTCGAACATGGGGAAGTCGATGACCCACAGGGGCTTCCAGACGTTCTCCACCAGACCCAGATCGCGGCCCACCTTCAGGCGCAGGGCGCCCATGGCATCGCACACCACTTTCTTGGAGTCGGCGCCGAAGAAGATGATGTCGCCATCCATCGCGCCGGTGCGGGCCAGGATCTCGCGCACGATGGCGTCAGAGAGGAACTTGGCCACCGGGGACTGCACCCCTTCGAGGCCGCTCCCGGCTTCGTTGACCTTCATCCAGGCCAGGCCCTTGGCACCGTAGATGCCGACGAACTTGGTGTACTCGTCGATCTGCTTGCGAGACAGCTCCGCGCCGCCCGGTACCTTCAGGGCCGCCACACGGCCTTTCGGATCCTTGGCCGGGCCGGCGAACACGGCGAATTCCACCTCGGTCAAGAGATCTGCCACATCGACCAGCTCCATGGGCAGGCGCAGGTCCGGCTTGTCGGAGCCGAAGCGGCGCATGGCTTCGTCGAAGGTCATGATGGGGAAGTCACCCAGGTCCACGTTCAGGATGTGCAGCCAGAGCTTGCGGATCATCTCTTCCATGATTTCACGCACCTGGGGCGCGGTCATGAAGGAGGTCTCCACATCGATCTGGGTGAATTCCGGCTGGCGGTCGGCACGCAGGTCTTCGTCGCGGAAGCACTTGACGATCTGGTAGTAGCGGTCGAAGCCGGACATCATCAGCAACTGCTTGAACAGCTGGGGGGACTGCGGCAGGGCGTAGAACTTGCCCTTGTGCACGCGGCTCGGCACCAGGTAATCACGGGCCCCTTCCGGGGTCGCCTTGGTCAGCATCGGGGTCTCGATGTCGAGGAAGCCGTGCTCGTCCATGAAGCGGCGCACGAAGGCACTGGCCTTGGCACGGGTCTTCAGGTACTTGGCCATCTCGGGACGACGCAGGTCCAGGTAGCGGTACTTGAGGCTCACCTCTTCGCTGTTGACCTGGTTGAAGTCAAGGGGCAGCGGCTCGGCACGGTTGATGATGGTCAGCTCGTGGGCGAACACCTCGATGGCACCGGTGGCCATGTCGCTGTTGCGCTGGGAGTCGGGGCGGGTACGCACCACGCCGGTCACCTGGATGCAGAACTCGCCGCGCAGCTCGGAGGCCAGGGCAAAGGCGTCCGGCTTGTCCGGATCGAAGAACACCTGCACGATGCCCTCGCGGTCGCGCATGTCGATAAAGATGAGGCCGCCGAGATCACGACGACGATGGACCCAACCGCACAATGTAATGGTCTGCCCGGCATGGGCCTCATTGACCTGTCCGCAATAGATAGAGCGCATGGACTTCTTCCTTCGAAATGGTAGAGAGACGGTTCATCCTGGGTCGCCGGGCACGACTGGCAAGCACCGTCTGTCTCACAGCTGGCCAGATCCTGCTTCTTGCCCGGTTTGAAATCTGTCTCGGGTCATCCGGCTCCCCGAGCCGGATTCTTGCCGCCGTCCCAGGCATGCCCCCGCTCCCGACCGGGATGACGAGTGGGCGCCGGGGTATCGGCTGGCGTCGTTGTCTGGCCACTGCCGGGCCGCGATCATCGTCACCCGGGGGCTCGGTCGCGCGCATTACGACAATGTGGCAAACAAAAGGGTTGGCATTATAGAGGAAAACCTCCATTTGGGTAAAATGGCCCGCAGCCCCCTTTACCCTGTTTTTTGTTGTTCTGGCGCAAAAAAGGAGGGCAAAAGTGCGCCAACCTGCCGACAGGAACCATCATGAGCCTCTATTTGGGCCTGCCCCAGTGGTCACACCCGGCCTGGCCCGGCCAGTTGCTGGGGATGAATGCCAGGCCCGCCGAGCACCTCGCCGACTATGCCCGGGTGTTCAACTCCGTGGAGGGCAACACCACCTTCTACGCCTCACCGACCCCGGAGACGGTGCAGCGCTGGGCCGATGCGGTCCCCGACCACTTTCGCTTCAGCTTCAAGTTTCCCAAGGAGATCAGTCACCAGAGCGATCTGGTGAGCGCGGACAAACAGGTGACGGCCTTCATCCGCCTGCTGGCCCCCCTGCATGACAAGCTGGGGCTGCTCAAGCTGCAACTGCCCGCCCGCTTCGGGCCAGAGGGGCTGGCCCGTCTGGATGCCTTCTTCGCGCGGCTGCCCCAGGATTTCACCTATGCCCTCGAGGTGCGCCACCCCGATTTCTTCGCCAAGGGGGAGGCGGAACGGGCCCTCAACCGGATGCTGATGGCGCGGGGCATCAATCGCATCATGCTCGACAGCCGTCCGCTCTTCTCGGTGCCCGCCACCACGGCCGCCATGATCGATGCCCAGGGCAAGAAACCCAGGTTGCCGGTCCATCTGCTGGCCACAGGGGGTGCCCCGGTGGTGCGCCTGATTGGTTTGCCTCAAATCGAGGACAATCACCCTTTTTTGCCACCATGGTTGCCGCATTGGAAACAATGGCTCCAGGAGGGCAAGGATCTCTACCTCTTTGTCCACACCGCCGACAATGCCCGGGCCCCCGAACTCGCACGGCAGATCAGCCGCCTGCTCGGCCAGGAGATGGCCCCCTGGCCGGGAGAAAACGATCGCGCCCGCCAGGGGGTGCTGCCCTTTTGAGCGGCCCCCTCCCCGCCCCTTCTCCGTCCCCAAAAAAAGCCGCTTTTTTTGTGGTCCCACCGGGGTTGGCGTCAAGACAAACGCCCGCCTTTCCTCTACACTAGCGCCCCAAGTAAGGTCCCGGGCCTGGGTGCATGGCAATGCGTTGCCCACCCCAGCCCGGCACCCTGAGGGCCCGGACCATGGCCCGTTGCGAACAGGGGCAGCCCGAAGGATCCCGGAGCAAGCCACCCCGTTCGTCAACCGGTGACGACGCCATTTCGATGCCCGTCCACCCAAGATTCAATTGAATAAAACAGCCGCCCACCACACCGGCTGTCAGGTTGCGTCAGCATGCACGATCAGATTTTTGCCGCCCCCATCGCCCGTCTGGGAGACTTCTGCTTTGACGAGCAGGTCGTCGACGTCTTCCCCGACATGATCCAGCGCTCGGTGCCCGGTTACAGCAACATCATCTCCGCCATCGGCATGATGGCCGCCCGCTACGCCCAGCCCCAGAGCCGCCTCTACGATCTCGGCTGCTCCCTCGGCGCCGCGACCCAGGCCATGCGCCGCCACGTCACCCAGCCCGGCTGCCAGATCACGGCGGTGGATCTCTCCCACCCCATGATCGAGCGGGCCCGCGCTCACCTCTCGGGCTTCAAGTCCGAGGTACCGGTGGAGCTGGTGGAGGCGGACATCTGCGACATCCCCATCGAGAACGCCTCCGTGGTGGTGCTCAACTTCACCCTGCAGTTCGTCGCCCCCGAGAAGCGGGCCGCCCTCATCGCGCGCATCTTTGACGGCCTGCGCCCCGGCGGCATCCTCATCCTGAGCGAGAAGTTCCGCTTCGATGACGAGCAGGTCAACGAGCTGCTCATCGACTTGCACCTCGACTTCAAGCGGGCCAACGGCTACAGCGAGCTGGAAATCAGCCAGAAGCGCACCGCCCTTGAGAACGTGATGCGCACCGACACCCTGGCGGTCCATCAGGCGCGCCTGCGGGACGCCGGCTTCACCCACCTGGACCTCTGGTTCCAGTGCTTCAACTTCGGCTCCATGATTGCCATCAAAGCCAGCGACACCAACTAAGCCATGATCGATTTCGCCCATTTTTATCAACTGATCGCCAAGAACCGGTTGAGCCACTGGCTGCACACCCTGCCCGCCCAGCTGCACGCCTGGCAGCACGACAACCTGCACGGGGATCTGCCGCGCTGGAACCGCGCCCTCGCCAAGCTGCCCGTCGTGGCCCCCGGCCGGATCGAGCTCAAAGAGCGGGTCGCCATCGGCGGCCCCGATAGCCTGGGAGAGGGTGAGCGCAAGAAGACCGAGAGCCTGCTGCGCCAGCTCATGCCCTGGCGCAAGGGCCCCTTCCATGTGCACGGTATCCACATCGACACCGAGTGGCGCTCCGACTGGAAGTGGGATCGGGTGTTGCCCCACATCAGCCCGCTCCAGGGCCGCTACGTGCTGGACGTGGGCTGCGGCAGCGGCTACCACCTCTGGCGCATGGTGGGGGAAGGGGCGAAACTGGCGGTCGGCATCGACCCGAGCCCGCTGTTCCTCTGCCAGTTCGAAGCCATTCGCCACTTCATGGACAACGACCAGCGCGCCCACCTGCTGCCCCTCGGTATCCAGGAGCTGCCGGCGCTGCGGGCCTTTGACACCGTCTTCTCCATGGGGGTGCTCTATCATCGCAAGTCTCCCATCGAGCACATCGAGCAGTTGCGCAACCAGCTCAAAGACGATGGGGAGCTGGTGCTCGAGACCCTGGTGGTGGACGGCGACGAAAACCAGGTGCTGATGCCCTCCGATCGCTACGGCAAGATGCGCAACGTCTGGTTCCTCCCCTCGAGCGCGGCCCTCACACGCTGGGTCGAGCGCTGCGGGTTCACCGATGTGCGCATCGTCGACGAGAATATGACCAGCACCGACGAACAGCGTCGTACCGACTGGATGATTAACGAGTCCCTGAGTGACTATCTGGATCCACACAATCCTGCACTCACGGTCGAAGGATACCCGGCACCCAAACGTGCCGTACTGATCGCCAGAAAGGCCAAAGACTAGCCGATGGCGGCTGTGGAAGTTACACTGACCCAATTCCAGGAAGCACAGTTAAATGAATGACATGAAAAGCAAATTAAAAGGAATGACCCTGCTCTCCCTGCTCAGTCTCGGCGGGTGTGTCAGTATGGAAAAAGCCCCCCCGGCCCCGACCCTGACGCTGGCCGAGCTGCGCAACGAGATCTCGTTGAGCGAGCAACGTCTGCAAACATCCATGGAACAGCAACAGAAGCAGTATGTGCAGCAACAGCACCTGCTGGTTCAGCTCAACACCGATGTCACCAACATGAAAGAGTCCGTGAAGAAAGTCGACAGCAAGCTGGCTACCCTGCCTCCCGAGCCGCCCAAGGCCATGCCCATTCCCACCGAGAAGTGCCCGGCGCCGAGCCAGGGCCACACCGTCGATGGCAAGCTGCTGGTGGGTGAAGCGGAGTGGATCTGGGTTGACGCCGCCAACGACGCCTTCCAGGCGCGGGTCGACACCGGCGCCACCACCTCCTCCATCAGCGCCCAGGAGATCACCATCTTCGAGCGCAACGGCAAGAACTGGGTGCGCTTCTTCCTGAGCCACCAGGAGATGGACGACAAGATCCAGATTGAAGCCCCCCTGGTGCGTCACGTGCGGGTCCGTCAGGCTTCCGCCGACGATCTCGACCGTCGCCCCGTGGTTCGCCTCGCCGTGCGCATCGGCGACATGACCGAGAAGGCCGAATTTACCCTGAAGGACCGCAGCGAAATGACCTTCCCCGTGCTGCTGGGCCGTGAATTCCTCAAAGACATCGCCGTGGTCGACGTGGCCCGCGAATATATCCAACCCAAACCCAAGCTCAAGGATGTGAAATAATCCATGGTTTCCCGTAAGCCGTTCTATCTGCTGGTCGCCCTGCTCTACATCGTCGGCCTGGGGATGACCTTCTATCATCACATCGCGCTGGACGTCCCGCTCACGCCGGGTGAAAAGCGCCAGATCTGGTCCATCGAAGCCAAGCTCGAGTTCGAGGCCACCGGCGAGCCGGTGATCGCCTCCCTGGCCATTCCGGGCACCCAGCCCGGCTTCACCCTGATGAACGAGAACGCCGCGAGCCCGGGCTATGGTCTGTCGTTCGTGGAAAAAGACGGGGATGCCCGCGCCGAGTGGTCCATCCGCGCCGCCTCCGGCCGTCAGGAGCTCTACTACCGGGTCGACATGATGGCCGATGCCCATGCCAAGCCCGCCGCCAACCCGCAGCCGCCCGCCATCGAGAAGCAGATCGAGAGCGAGCCCTACGCCACGGCCATGAAGCAGATCCTGGAGCGCGCCCAGGAGCGCTCCGCCGACGGCTACACCCTGACCCGCGAGATCATCAAGGAGATCGAGAAGCAGGAACAGAATGCCGAGCTGCTCAAGTCCCACAAGAGCCGCGCCAATCTGATTGCCGAGCTGCTCAACAACGCGGACGTCCCGGCCCGGGTGGTTCACGCCCTCAGCCTGGAAGACGGCCGTCGCCGTCAGGAGCTGGTGGATTACCTGCAGGTCTTCAACAGCCCGACCGACTACAAGCTGTTCAACCCGCAAAGCGGTGAACAGGGTCAACCGGCCAACCTGCTGCTGTGGGAGTACAACTCCGGCGCCCTCCTGGACGTCACCGGCGGTCACAACTCCCGCGTCACCTTCTCGATGATCGAGCAGGAGCAACCGGTCAACGTGGCCCTGGCCCAGAAGTTCGAAAAATCCGAGATGATGAACTTCTCCATCCACAGCCTGCCCCTGGAAGAACAAGCCCTGTTCAAGGGTCTGCTGCTCATCCCCATCGGCGTGCTCATGGTGGTGTTCCTACGGGTCATCGTGGGGATCAAGACCTCCGGCACCTTCATGCCGGTGCTGATCGCGGTCGCCTTCATCCAGACCTCGCTGGTCACCGGCCTCATCGGCTTCCTGCTGATCGTCGGCACCGGCCTGGTGATCCGCTCCTACCTCTCGAGGCTGAACCTGCTGCTGGTCGCCCGAATATCGGCGATCATCATCATGGTGATCTCGATGATCGGCATCTTCTCGGCGTTCGCCTTCAAGCTGGGGCTGACCGATGGCATGAAGATCACCTTCTTCCCGATGATCATCCTCTCCTGGACCATCGAACGCATGTCCATCCTGTGGGAAGAAGAGGGTCCCAAAGAGGTGTTCCGCCAAGGCGGCGGCTCCCTGCTGGTGGCGGTCATCGCCTACCTGGCCATGGACAACGAGCTCATTCGTCACCTCACCTTCAACTTCCTCGGCCTGCAGCTGGTGCTGATGGCGACCGTGCTGTTGATGGGTAACTACACCGGCTACAAGCTGAGCGAGCTCAAGCGCTTCAAGCCGCTGGTGGACGAGATGAAGTCTGGTGCCACCCCGGGTAAGGACAAGTAACAGATGTGGTTCTGGCAGAAATACACCAGTCCGTGGAGCCTGTCCCAGGCAGGCATCCTCGGCATGAACAAGCGCAACCACTCCTACATCAGCCGCTACAACCCGCGCCGCCTCTATCCGCTGGTGGATGACAAGCTCAAGACCAAGCGCATCGCGCTGGATGCGGGGGTGACGGTGCCTGAACTCATCGGCACCATCCGCGAGCAGCACGACGTGACTCGCATCACCGAGCTGGTGAAGGACTGGCCGGGCTTCTGCATCAAGCCGGCCCGCGGCTCCGGCGGCAAGGGGATCCTGGTGATCCTGCGCCAGGAGGACGGCCTCTTCTACAAGCCCAACGGCAGCGCCGCCAACGGCCAGGATCTGGAGCGCCATGTCTCCAACATCCTGGCGGGGCTCTATTCCCTCGGCGGCAAACCCGACGTGGCGCTGGTCGAAGGCCTCATCAACTTCGACGACGTGTTCGACGGCTACTCCTTCGAAGGGGTCCCCGATGCCCGGGTGATCATCTTCAAGGGGTTCCCGGTGATGGCCATGATGCGCCTCTCGACCTCGGCTTCCGATGGCAAGGCGAACCTGCACCAGGGCGCCGTGGGGGTGGGCCTGTGCCTGCGCACCGGCCGCGCCCTGCGGGCGGTGCAGTTTGGCAACCCGCTGCGCCACCACCCGGACACCGGCCTGGATCTCTATGATCTGAAGGTGCCCCACTGGGACACCCTGCTCAACCTGGCGGCCTCCTGCTACGAGATGTCCGGTCTTGGCTACATCGGGACCGACATGGTGCTGGACAAGTTCCGCGGCCCCATGCTGCTGGAGCTCAACGCCCGTCCGGGCCTTGCCATCCAGATCGCCAACGGTCGCGGCCTGGTGCCCAACCTCAAGACCATCGAGAAGCTGGGTCAGGTCAAGATGAACGTGGAGCAGCGGGTCAACTTCGCCAAGGATCACTTCGGTATCTTCGACGAATAGTCCGCCCCCCTTCTGCAAAAACGCGCCCACCGGCGCGTTTTTTTATGGCCGCTCCTGCGCGCAGGGCGCCCCGCCCGAAGGCCGATCCCCGTCACATCCCATGGCGGCGCCCCTTCAATGGCGCGGCACAAGGGGATAAGCTCCCGACCAATGAGGGGTCGCCAGCCCATCGGCGCAGGCCACCCCATGTGCGTGAGGCAGTGCGCCTGCCAGGGGGCACCGATTTGTCGGCGACAACGGGGCTTCTCGATGGTAGATTAATCAAATCAAATAGATAGCATCGATCGGGTTTCTCCTATGCAACGTTGGCCCAGCCTGAAGCAGCTCCAGTATCTGGTCGCTCTGGACGAGCACAAGAATTTCAACCGCGCCGCCAAGGCCTGCCATGTCAGCCAGTCGACCCTGAGTACCGGGATCCAGACCCTGGAGGACATGATGAACCTGCAACTGGTGGAGCGGGATCACAAGAGCTTCATCATGACGCCGGTCGGCATGGAGATCGTGGCGCGGGCGCGCAACCTGCTCTCCGACGCCCGGGATCTGATGGAGCTGGGGCAGCAGCAGGGGGGCGTCATGCACGGCACGGTGCGCCTGGGCTGCATCCCCACCATCGCCCCCTTCCTGCTGAGCAAGCTGCTGCAGGTGTGCGGCAAGGCCTATCCGGATCTGGAGCTGCTGCTGCGGGAAGACACCACCACCAATCTGCTCAAGCAGCTGGAGCAGGGGCAGCTCGATCTGCTGATCCTGGCGCTGCCGGTGGAGATCGGCGGCTTCCACAGCAAGACCGTCGGCCAGGATCCCTTCCACATGGTGATGCCCTCCCACATGGCGGCGGGCCTGCACATGCCGTTCGACTACAAGGAGCTGCCCAACCAGAGCATCTTCCTGCTGGAGCGGGAGCACTGCCTGACGGAGCACGCGGTGAGCGCCTGTCGGCTGCGGGACAAGAGCAAGATCAACCCGTTCGCCGCCACCAGCCTGCACACCCTGGTGCAGATGGTGGGGGCCGGTCTTGGCACCACCTTCCTGCCCCAGATGGCCATAGATGCGGGCATCCTCGACAACACGGACCTGGTGGCCATCCCCCTGCCCGGGGAGAAACCCTATCGGGAGATAGGCCTGGTGTGGCGCCCCAGCACCACGCGGGTGCAGACCTTCTACAAGATTGCCGAGTTGCTGACGCCGCTCATTACCCCCAAACCGGCGGGGTGATCCAGTGGTTGCCCCCACAGGCGGCCACTCGTCAATGCCGTTGTCATTCAGGTTCCAGGCAGGATCATCGTCTATGATGAACCCCGTGCCCTATCAAGGAGTTGAGATGTTTCGCACCTTGCTGCTGCCCCTGCTGGCCCTGCTTCTCGCCGCCTGCTCCAGCACGCCGGAGCCTCCCCCTCCCGTGCGCCAGAGCGGCGCATTCGACAACTTCTATCAGCAGTGGCGCGGCGTGCCCTATCGCATGGGCGGTACCAGCCGCGCCGGTCTCGACTGCTCCGCCTTCACCCAGCTCGCCTACAGCCAGGTCCTGGGCTTCACCCTGCCCCGCACCACGGAATCCCAGGCGAGCCTCGGCCGCCCGGTGGACAGATACCGTCTCCAGCACGGGGACCTGGTCTTCTTCAAGACCGGCTGGCAGCAGTACCACGTCGGGGTCTACACCGGGGCAGGTGAGTTCATCCACGCCTCCACCAGCAAGGGCGTGATCCGCTCGCGCCTCGACAACGTCTACTGGAACAGCCGCTACTGGCAGGCCCGCAGGCTGGTCCAGTAGGTGTGACCCCCAACATGAAAAGGCCCCGAGGGGCCTTTTCATGTTGTTGTCGGGTCAGTGCTTGCGGTGCCAGCGGGGCGAGGTGGCACGCTCCCCCCAGGGGGTCATGCAGGGCAGCAGGGCCCCCTCGATGACGCCCTCATGGCTCGCCAGCGCCAGGGCAATCTTTTCGTGGAGCAGGCGCAGCAGGTTCTTCTCCTGGCCCGCCAGGGAGTGGCCTGCGGCGAAATACTCCTGCTGATGTTGCAGCGCCAGCTTCTGGGCAAACTCATAGGTATTGAAACTGTCCGGCATGCGCGCGATCACGTCATCCAGCCGGGCCAGCAGGCTATGCAATTCCCTGGTCATGTGCGGTTCTCCCTCCGAGTTGGTGACCCACAATTACCCCTTATTAGATAGAAGACCAATCCAGATACCTCAAAAATGGGAGCCCGGACACAGTTCCGGACAACGCCGCCCACTGGCAGCCACCCTCTGCCCCCGCCCGGTTTACAAGTCGGCAACGAATCGCTAGATTTGGACCGACTAATCAGTCGGTCACTTTTCGTGCGGAGCATGCCATGGACACCACCGTCACCCCCGCCTCACCGGACAAGTTCTCCCTCCCCGAGCAACTGCATCGGCTCAGGCAGGCCAGCCAGGCCACCCCCATGCCGGATCTGGCGTCCCGCCTCGCCAGACTTGATGCCCTCAAGCAGGGGCTGCTGCGCCACAAGCAGGCACTGTGTCAGGCCCTGGCCCGGGACTACGGCCAGCGCAGCGATTACGACAGCCTGATCGCCGATGTGCTCCCCTGCGTCATGCAGATCAACTACACCCTGAAACGGCTCAAGGGGTGGATGAAACCGGAGCGCCGTCATTCCGGCCTGCTGCTGGCCCCCGTCAGGGTCGAGGTGCACTATCAGCCCCTCGGCGTGGTCGGCATCATGGTGCCCTGGAATTTCCCGGTGATGCTGAGCCTCGGGCCCCTCATCGGCGCCCTCGCCGCCGGCAACCGCGCCATGATCAAGCTCTCCGAGTTCACCCCTCACACCAACGCCGTGCTGCGCACCCTGCTCGATGAGGCCCTCGGCGGTGACGAGGTGGTGGTCATCGAGGGGGATGCGGGGATCGCGGCCGCTTTCAGCGCCCTCCCCTTCGACCATCTCATCTTCACCGGCTCCACGGCGGTGGGTCGGCTGGTGATGGCCGCGGCCGCCCCCCAGCTCACCCCCCTCACTCTGGAGCTCGGCGGCAAGAGCCCCTGTCTCATCGCCCCCGACATGCCCCTGGCCCTGGCGGTGGAGCGGATGATCTTCGGCAAGAGCCTCAACGCCGGCCAGATCTGCGTGGCCCCCGACTACGTGCTGCTGCCGAGGGGGCAGGAGCAGGCCTTCATCGAGGCCTATCAGGCCCATTTTCGCCGCCTCTACCCCCAGGGGCTCGAGAGCCCGGATTATGGCGCCATCATCAACGCCCCCCAGTACGAGCGGCTCACCGCCTGGCTGGAGGAGGCGAGGCAGGCCGGCGCCCAGATCCACCCCTGCGTCACGCCCGCCCGGGATGACGCCACCCGCAAGCTGGTGCCCCACCTGCTGACCGAGGTGCCCGGCCACTGCCAGGTGATGCAGCAGGAGATCTTCGGCCCCCTGCTGCCCCTGGTGCCCTATGACGACATCGAGGAGGCCCTGGCCTATGTGGCGGCCCGGCCCCGCCCCCTGGCGCTCTATCTGATGAGCCTGGACGAGACGCTGCAGCGCCGCCTCATCCGGGAGACCCACGCCGGGGGCATGGCCATCAACGAGAGTCTGTTCCAGGTGGCGGCGGACGATGCCCCCTTCGGCGGCATCGGTCCCTCCGGCATGGGCCACTATCACGGCCGCGAGGGGTTTCTCACCTTCTCCAAAGCGAAAACCGTGCTGCGTCGCGGACGCTTCAGCACAGGCTCCCTCATTCATCCCCCCTATCGGCGCTGGTACCAGCGGCTGATGATGGCCCTGTTCCTGCGCTAGGAGGCGAGATGCGAGAGACCATGACCGACAAACGCCGCCAGATCCTGGATGCCGCCCTGGCCCTGTGCGCGGAGGATGGCCTGCAGGGCGCCGCCACCGCCCGCATCGCCAAGGCGGCCGGGGTGGCCAATGGCACCCTGTTTCATCACTTTCCCAGCAAGGAGGTGCTGATCCAGAGCCTCTACCAGGACATCAAGCTGCGCCTTGGCGCCGCCATCACCGAGGCCGATGCCGCCCTGCCGCTCCAGGAGCAGGCCCGCCACTACTGGCACCAGGCCATGGGCTGGATGCAGGCCCACCCCCGTGAGCTCAGGTTCGTGCTGGGCTTTTTCCACTCCCCCCTGCTGGCCCGGCCCCTGCGCAGCCAGATCCTGGCGGAGACCCTGCATTTTCTGCCGAGCCTGCTCGCCCGGGGCCAGGCCAGCGGCGAGCTGATGTCGGCCCCGCCGGCACTGATGCTGGAGGTGTGCCAGGGCCAGTTTCTGGCCTGCGCCTCCCTCTTTGTCGATCAGCCTGAACTGGGAGAAGACCCCCACTGGCAGGAGAGCGCCTTCGCCCTCTTCTGGTCCGCCATCAGCGGAGGTTCCCATGCGCCCTGACGCCCTGCTTGCCACCGGCAGACGCCTCTGGATTGGCAGCCTGCTCTGGATCATCGGCCGCACTCTGTGCCGCGCCGCCCGGGTCGACGAGGCGGTGCGCCGCGAGCTTGCCCCCCTGCCGGACGGCCTCACCATCAGGCTCGAGGTAAACGGCATGACCCGGGGGCTGAGTCTCTACAAGTTCGCGGGGCGCTGGCACTGCGGTGAGGAGGCTGGCAGGGCGCATTCGACCTGTGCCCATGACGGCCCCCACCCCCTGCGGGTGCGCTTCAAGCACCCCGCCGTCGCCTTTCGCGCCCTCAGTTTTCGCCTCGGCATCAACCAGGCCTTTTGCGAAAACCGGCTGCTGGTGGAGGGGGATCTCGACGCGGCCATGCACCTGGTGCGAGCGCTTGAGCAGTTGCAGAGCCTGATCCTGCCCGCCTTCATCGCGCGGCCCCTGCTTCGCCACTACCCGGACCCGCATCGCAAGCTCGCGCGGGCCTGCCACATCTATCTGGGTCTTCTGACCGGTTGAACACGAGGAGAACGGGATGAGCCGTTATTACGATTTTTTCTGCCCGGTCAAGCTGATGGCGGGGGAACAGGCACTGGAACAGTTGCCGGATGCCCTGAGGGGATTGGGAGCTGGCCGCCCCTTGCTTCTCACCGACAAGGGGGTCAGCGGCAGCGGGCTCGCCACCCTGCTGGCCGATGTGATGGCCGAAGGGGCGTTGCCGGTCGCCGCCATCTGGGACGAGATCCCGGCGGACTCCTCCACCGCCGTGGTGGAGCGGATCGCCCGCCACTACCGGGAGCTGGGCTGTGACAGCCTGCTCGCCCTTGGCGGCGGCTCCGTCATCGACACCGCCAAGGCGGTGAACATACTGGCGACCCTGGGGGGCGAGCGGCTGCTCGATTATGCCGGAGCGGATTGCCTGACCCATCCCCTCAACCCCCTGGCGGTGGTCCCCACCACGGCGGGGACCGGCTCCGAAGTGACGCTGGTGGCAGTGATCAAGGATGAAGGGAGCGGGCGCAAGGTACCCTTCACCTCCCCCTTCCTGCTGCCCCGGCTGGCGGTGCTGGATCCCCGCCTCACCCTGGGGCTGCCGCTGCCCATCACCGCCGCCACCGCCATGGATGCCATGACCCACGCCATCGAGGCCTTCATCGGCAACGGCAAGAACCCGGTCAGTGACGCCCTGGCCCTGATGGCGGTGGAGAAGATTGCCACCGCCCTGCCCAGGGTGCTGGCCCACCCGACGGACAAGGGCCTGCGGCTGCAACTGGCAGAGGGCTCCACCCTGGCGGGCATGGCGTTCTCCAACTCCATGGTGGGGCTGGTGCACGCCCTCGGCCACAGTCTGGGGGCGCGCTGCCACCTGCCCCATGGCCTCTGCATGAACCTCTTCCTGCCCACCGTGCTCGACTACAACCGGCCCGGCATCGACCCCGAGCTGGCCCGCCTGCTGCTGCCCCTGGTGGGGCCGGAGCGCTTTGCCGCGACCCCGGCCGAGGGGCGACCCCAGGCCACCATCGAGGCGTTGCAGGCACTGCGCGATACTCTGTGGCAGACGGTCAAGCTGCCCCGCACCCTGCGGGAGGCGGGCCTCACCGACAAGGCGCTGCTGCCCGGGATCCGGGATCTCGCCATCAACGATGGCGCCCTGCTCTACAACCGCAAGGATGCGGACAGGGACCAGTTGCTGGTCCTGCTGGAGCGGGCCTGGGAGTAACGGACCCTTGCCCGTCAGGCATCGGGGGTGAAGACCCCGGTGGAGAGGTAGCGATCCCCCCGATCGCAGATGATCGCCACCACCACCCCCTGCCCGATCTCCGCCGCCACCCGCAAGGCCCCGGCCACGGCGCCACCCGAGCTGACACCGCAGCAGATCCCCTCCTCCCGCGCCAGCCGGCGCATCATGGCGAGGGACTCGTCGAGCGTCACATCCAGCACCCCATCGACCCGCGCAGGCTCGAAGATGGCGGGCCGGTAGGCCTCGGGCCAGCGGCGAATGCCGGGGATCTGGCTCCCCTCGGCCGGTTGCAGGCCGATCACCGCCACCGCCGGGTTCTGCTCCTTGAGGTAGCGGGAGACCCCCATGATGGTGCCCGTGGTGCCCATGGCCGAGACGAAGTGAGTGACCGCCCCGCCGCTCTGGCGCCAGATCTCGGGGCCGGTGGAGCGGTAGTGGGCATCCGGGTTGGCGGGGTTGTTGAACTGATCGAGCACCAGCCCCTCCCCCCGCGTCTGCATGGCCAGGGCGAGGTCTCGCGCCGCTTCCATGCCCTCTTCCACCAGCACCAGCTCGGCGCCGTAGGCCTGCATGGCGTCGCGCCGCTCCTGGCTCATGTTGCTCGGCATGATGAGTCGCATCCGGTAACCCCGGGACGCCGCCACCATGGCCAGCGCGATGCCGGTATTGCCGGAGGTGGCCTCGATGAGCCGGGCCCCTGGCGCTAAGTGACCACTCGCCTCTGCCTGCCTGATGAGGTTCAGCGCCGCCCTGTCCTTGACGGAGCCGGCGGGGTTGTTGCCCTCCAGCTTCACCAGCAGGGTGACGCCGGGGTGCGGATTAATGCGGCGCAGCGCCAGCAGCGGGGTGTTGCCTATCAGCTCGTCCAGGGTGGCGAAGGCCATGACGGATCCATCCTCTCTCAATGTTCTATACCTTGCCTTGCGACCATTCGCAGGCCGGCCAGTGTAAGCGAGCCCGACATGGGCGCAAAGAATGGCGTTGGCAAACCCTGTCCGCCATGTTCTGATCTTCCCATTCACCCAGAGAGGACTCCCGATGAGCGACATCCTTCACCAGGCCGATCAGCAGCAGTTTGTCTGCACCGTGGACGGCAAGATCTCCCGCCTTGCCTATCGCCGGCTGGACGCCACCACGGTGGACGCCTACAGCACCCAGGTTCCCCCCGAGCTGCGCGGACAGGGGATTGCCGACAAGCTGGCCCGCCGCTTCTACGACTGGACCCTCTCTGAGGGGCTCACCATAGTGCCGAGCTGCAGCTACATCGACGTCTGGTTGCGCCGCAATGCCGGTTGAAGCCGGGGCGCTGCGGGAGGCGCACCTGCGGGCCTGCACCGAGGCCCTGCTGCGGGCTGATCACCCGCGCATGGATTGCCTCCGGGCTGCGCGGGAGCTGGCCCTGCCCGACTGGGCCCTGGGGGCGGGGTTTGTGCGCAACCTCATCTGGGATCACCTCCATCACAAGGCCGAACCCACCCCGCTCAACGACATCGATCTTATCTATCTGGACAGCGCTGATCCGACTGGATTGAAGGAGGCCGATCACGAAGCCTGGCTCGCCGCCAGGATGCCAGGCCAGTTGTGGGAGGTGCGCAACCAGGCCCGCATGCATCTGCGCCAGCAGGTGCCTCCTTTTGCCAGCTCGCTCTCGGCCCTCAGCCACTGGGTGGAGATACCCACCTGCATCGGAGTCCGCCTGTTGGCAGATGATGCTTTCGAGTGGCTGGCCCCCTACGGCTTTGCCCCCAACTGGTCCCTGGTGGTGAGCCCCAATCCGCGCTGTCGCCAGGAGAGCCGTATCTTTAGCGAACGGGTCAGGGCCAAGGAGTGGCAACGCATCTGGCCTGACCTTGTGGTGAACTGGCCATGAGCGGATTGCAAAGGGCCGACAACCTTGGGCACACTAAGAAAAAGATGTTTGTAACTCAATGGGTTAAATAATGCGCGATTTCTTCTCTCTCGAGCGCTGGCTGCCGGGGCTCGCCGCCTTGCTGCAATACCAGCGGGCCTGGCTGATGCCGGATCTTCGCGCTGGCCTCTCGGTCGCGGCCGTGGCCCTGCCCGTGGCCATCGCCTATTCGGAGCTCGCCGGGGTGGGCGCCATCGTCGGCCTCTACTCCTGCATCCTGCCCATGGTGGTGTACGCCCTCTTTGGCACCTCCCGTCAGCTCATCGTCGGTCCGGATGCCGCCACCTGCGCGGTGATCGCCGCCGTGGTCACGCCGCTCGCCGCCGGGGATCCCACCCGTCACTGGCAACTGGTGATGACCATGACCGCCATGACCGGCTTCTGGTGCCTCATCGCCAGCCGCTTCAAACTGGGGGTGCTGGCAGACTTTCTCTCCCGCCCCATCCTGATGGGGCTGCTCAACGGGGTGGCCATCACCATCATGGTGGGCCAACTCTCCAAGATCTTCGGCTTCACCTTCAGCGAGCGCTACCTGATAGAGCGGATCCTGAACGGCACCAGCTACATTACCCAGACCCATCTGCCCACCCTGGCCATGAGCCTAACCGCCCTGCTCACCCTGCTGCTGGCCAAGCGCTACAGACCGGCCTGGCCCTCCTCCATGGTGGCCATGGTGGTGACGGCGGCCCTGGTGTGGCTGTTCAATCTCGGCCGTGTCGACATCGCCACCCTGGGGACCATCGGCTCGGGGCTGCCCGCCTTCCAGATGCCGGACTTTCCCCCCGGGCTTATCCGTGAGCTGGTGCTGCCCGCCCTCAACCTCGCCATGGTGAGCTTCGTCTCCATGATGCTCACCGCCCGCAGCTTCGCCGCCAAGAATGGCTACGAGATTGATGCGGACAAGGAGTTTAGGGCGCTGGGCATGGCGAACCTGGCGGCGGCGGCCTCTCAGGGCTTTGCCATCAGCGGGGCGGATTCGCGCACCGCGGTCAACGACGCCAACGGCGGCAAAAGCCAGCTGGTCTCCATCATCGCCGCCGCCGTCATCGCCCTGGTCACCTTCTACCTGACGGCGCCGCTGCAATACATTCCCACCGCCGCCCTCGGCGTGGTGCTGGTGATGGCCTCCCTGTCGCTGACAGATTTTCGCGGCCTCTGGGCCCTGCGCGAATCGGACCGCGCCGCCTTCTGGCTCGCCCTGGTGACCTTTGTCAGCGTGCTCACCATGGGGGTCATTCCGGGCATCACCCTCGCAGTCCTGCTGGGGCTGTTCCAGTTCCTGCGCAACGTGATGCGCCCCACCGACCAGCTGCTCGGCATGGACGACGAGGGCGTGGTGCGCACCCTGGGGGACAACGAGCAGGCCAAGGCGATTCCCGGCATCCTGGTCTATCGCTTCAACTCCCCGCTCACCTACTTCAACGCCCCCTACTTCAAGCGGCGGGTGCTGGCACTGCTGGTGCAGGATCCCCACAATCCCAGGTGCCTGGTGGTGGATGCGGTGGCCTGCTTCACCCATCAGGACATCAGCGTGATGAGCATGGTGGGAGAGCTGCACAAGGAGCTCAAGCGGCGCGGCATCCACATGGTGATGGCCGGTCGGCACGGCCAGATGAGCCAGTGGTTCAAACAGGCGGGGATCCGGGTCGGCGAGGATGGCATCATCCTCTGCCCCGACATGTACCAGGCCCTGCGCATGACCCGCTGCTACCGGGAGCCGGTGTTCCGGGATGACGAGGGGGTGGAGAGCACCACGGATGCCCTGCTCACCCGCTGGCCGCACGATGACGACCTGCCCGACTCGGCGCGCCTCACCCGCCCCAGCGAGCAGGAGGCCGGCGCCACGCCGGTCTGAGAGACATCCCCTGGTCGCAGGCCCCCTCCTCCTGCGACCAGGATTGCACCCCGCCCCCGCTTGGTGTTAAATGCCCCTCCAGTTGGCCCTGACGAGGGCCATCGCCAGCACCTGGATATCCCATGCAGACTCAATCCCACGCGGGCCCGGGCTCCCTCTTCGCCCTGACCTGGCCACTGTTCATCGATCTGGCCCTTCACTTTCTGACCGGGGCCCTCAACACCTTCATGGTGGGCCACGTCTCCTATCAGGGGGTGGCGGCCCTCGCGGTGGGCAACCAGGTCTTCGATCTCGCCATCACCCTGTTCAGCTTCGTCAGCATCGGCACCAGCGTGGTGATCACCCAGTATCTGGGGGCGGGAGACAAGGAAAAAGCCCGCATCGTCATCCACACCGCCATCGGCTTCAACCTGCTGGTGGGACTGGTGGCCGCGGTCGGCGTCATGGCGGGGGCCGGCACCATGCTGGCGCTGATGAACCTGCCTGCCCACCTGATGAGCGACGGCAGCCTCTACCTGCAGATCATCGGGCTTTGCCTGCTGCCGGAGGCGGCGGCCCTCTGCCTGGCCGCCACCCTGCGTGCCCACGGCCACACCCGCCAGGCCATGTACGTGACCCTCATCGTCAACCTCATCACCTTCGTCGGCAACCTGCTGCTGCTCTATGGCTGGTTCGGCCTGCCCCAGCTCGGGGTCGCCGGGGTCGCCATCAGCACGGTGGCAGGGCGCATCGTCGGGGTGGTACTGCTGGTGTGGCTGGTGGCACGCAAGACCGGCATCCGGCTGCGTCTGCCCGAGATCGTCCGCCCAAGCCGCGCCATGCTGGACAAGGTACTGCACATCGGTCTGCCGGCGGCGGGGGAGAACCTCTCCTGGATGCTGCAGTTCATGGTGGTGACCGCCTTCGTCGGCCTGCTCGGCGACAAGGCGCTGGCGACCCAGTCCTACTTCTTCCAGATCTGCCTGTTCATCCTGTTGTTCGGCCTCTCCATCGGCCTTGGCAACGAGATCATCATCGGCCACCTGGCGGGGGCCAGACGCTTCGATCAGGCCTATCGCCAACTGATGAAGAGCCTGAAACTCGGCCTCATCGTCACCACCGCCATCGCCATCGCCGCCGCCCTCAACGGCCGCGCCATCATCAGCCTGTTCACCGACGACGCCGACATCATCACCCAGGTGGCGCAGCTCTTCCTCATCAGCCTCATCCTCGAACCCGGTCGCACCTTCAATCTGGTGGTGATCAACGCCCTGCGCGCCACCGGGGATGCCCGTTTCCCGCTCTACATGGCGCTCGTCTCCATGTGGGGCATTGCCGTTCCCCTGGCCTATTTCCTTGGTATCATGCAGGGCTATGGCCTGGTAGGCATCTGGCTGGCCCTCGCCTGCGACGAGTGGGTGCGCGGTCTGGCCATGTTCTGGCGCTGGCGCAGTCGTCGCTGGCAAAACAAAATTCTTGTCGAAACATAAGCGGAATCACCATGAAGAAAATCGGACTCTTGTTGACGGCCATCCTGCTCAGCCCGCTCGCCATGGCGCAAACCGCCCCGGCGACCCCCAAGGCGCAGGCTCCCCAGACCTGGTATGTGGCCCCCATCGTCATCGACGAGACCAGCGAAGCCCAGAAGGCCCTGACCAAGGAGTTCACGGCCCAGATGATCAAGACCATCAAGATCAACGAGTACCAGACCGGCAAGGCGGTGGGCAAGACCAAATCGCCCAAGTGGCTGATCCGCACCAAGCTGATGCCCGCAAGCCAAGAGCCTCTGGTCGGCAAGAAGCACCCGCAGGGCCTCACCTACGGCAAGGGCATCCCCACCCAGGAGATCGTCGGCGAGCTCATCATGAACGGCACCCTGGTGGCCCACATCGGTCAGGGCTGGCGTGAACCCATCGTGCCGGGCACACCGGTGGCGGAGAAGATCTCCATCGCCAACTACCAGTACGCCATCGGCAACGAGGCCAAGGCGCCGGATCTGGAAGAGCTGGCGGCGCAGATCGGTTTCGAGGCGGGCAAGGTGATTGCCAGAGACGGCAAGCCCCTGCCCGAGAAGAAAAAGAAAAAAGAGTAAACGGCTCACCCGTTTCCAGTCAGGGGCCTCGCGCCCCTTTCTGTTGCCCGTCCCGTTACAGACCCCCTCTCCCGAATGTGAAGCGGATCCCGCTTCTTTCCTCTGCTGCCCCAGGGCCAGCAGGCAATCATCTTGTAATTCAAACAGTTAAAAATCGCCCTTCCCATGCAACAAATCCGTGGCCCCGAATTGGATCGGGATCACGTTTCTCCCCGGCAGTAAGGGGTACTTTGGTCTTGCAGGCACAATCAAACGACAACAAGGAGGCTTCATTACATGTTTCCGGAGTACAGAGATCTCATCTCGAAACTGAAGAGCAGTGATGTCCATTTCCAGAAGAAGTTTGACTTGCACAACGACCTGGATGCGGAGATCAGAAAGCTGGAGAAACACCACGCCAGCGACTACAGCTCCGAGGTGAAGGATCTGAAAAAACAGAAACTTAAACTGAAAGAGGAGATATACGACATCCTCAAACAACATCCACACTAGACGCCTCGACGAATACCTGGATAAGCAACTTATCCTGCCAGCCCGGCCCGACGCCGGGCTTTTTGTTGGCCGTCCCAAGACGCGGCAACGGCCACTTCCCTTGGCACCGGAAAACGAAGCGGGCCAACAGGCCCGCTTTGTCATACCTGTTTCATCCCATGATCACACCGGCGGATGGAAATGGCTGGCTTCGCGGGTGGCCATCTCCTCGTAGGTGGCCCACTTCTGCCACGCCACTTGTTGCGCCACCTGCATCAGCCGCTCGGCCTCCTGTGGGTGGCTCTGGGCCAGCACCCGATAACGGGTCTCCTGCTGCCGGTATTCGGCAAGGGGGATGGAGGGGCGCAGGCTGTCGAGGCTGAAGGGGTTCTGCCCGGCGCTGCGCAGTACCGGGTTGTAGCGCATCAGCGGCCAGTGGCCCGAATCGACCGCACGCTTCTGTTGGGCCAATCCCTGCTCCATGTCGATGCCGTGGGCGATACAATGGCTGTAGGCGATGATGAGCGACGGGCCCGGATAGGCTTCGGCCTCACGCAAGGCCTGCAGCGCCTGCTGCGGATTGGCCCCAAAGGCGATGCGGGCAACATAGACGTTGCCGTAGGAGATGGCCTGCAACGCCACATCCTTCTTGGCCAGCGTCTTGCCTCCCGCAGCGAATTTGGCGACGGCACCGAGCGGGGTCGATTTCGACATCTGGCCGCCGGTGTTGGAGTAGACCTCGGTATCCATCACCAGCACGTTCACATCGCGCCCGGAGGCAAGCACATGATCGAGTCCCGCCGAGCCGATGTCATAGGCCCAGCCGTCGCCGCCGATGATCCAGACCGAGCGGCGCACCAGCTGATCGATAAGCGAGAGCAGCTCGCGGGCCTTGCCGGATTTCACCTCCTCCAACCGTTCCCGCACTTGCGCCACCCGGGTACGCTGGGCACGGATCTCCGACTCCAGCCGCTGCGGAGCGCTGATCAAGGTATCGACCAGCTCTGCGCCCAGCTCCCCCTTCATCGCTTCGAGGGCCGCCACCGCCTGACCGTGATGCTGATCGGCGGTGAGACGAAAACCAAAGCCAAACTCGGCGTTGTCCTCGAACAGGGAGTTCGACCAGGCCGGTCCCTTCCCTTCCGCGTTCTTGGCCCAGGGGGTGGTCGGCAGGTTGCCGCCATAGATGGAGGAGCAACCGGTGGCGTTGGCCACCAGCATGCGGTCACCAAACAGCTGGGTCAGCAGCTTGAGGTAAGGGGTCTCGCCACAGCCAGCGCAGGCGCCGGAGAACTCGAACAGGGGTTCGAGGAACTGGGTGCCGCGCACCGTGGAAAAATCCACCCGCTCGCGGGCCGGCCACGGCAGGCTCTCGAACCAGCGCAGCGCCTGTTTCTGGCCAGCCAGATGGGGGGCCTTGTCCATCATGGCGATGGCGCGCTCGCCCTCGTGTTCCTCATCAGCCCCAGCCCGCACCGGACAGGCCTGCACGCACTGGCCGCAGCCGGTGCAATCCTCCGGATAGAGTTGCAAGGTGTAGCGGCTGTCGGGGAAACCCTTGGCGGTGACGGGCACCGACTGGGCCACCTCGGGGGCGGTCGCCAGCCAGTCCTGATGGTAGAACTTGGCCCGCAGCGCCCCATGGGGGCAGACAAAGACGCAGTTGCCGCACTGGATGCAGATATCCGAATGCCAGATCGGGATCTCGCGGGCGATATCCCGCTTCTCGAAGCGGCTGGTGGCGGTGGGGTAAGTGCCATCCACCGGCAGCATGGAGACGGGGATCAGATCGCCGCGCCCCGCCAGCATCTCGCCGGTGACACGCTGGACAAACTCGCTGCCCCCCGGTGCCAGCGGCAGCGGATAGTCGCTGATCTGCTCCTCACCGGCCGGGATGACCACCTGATGGAGATGAGCCAGGGTGTCGTCCACCGCGGCGAAGTTGCGCGCCACCACTTCGGGCCCCTTGCGGGCATAGCTCTTCTCGATGCTCTCCTTGATCAGCGCGATCGCCTCGTCCCGCGGCAAGATACCGGCCAGGGCGAAGAAGCAGGTCTGCATGATGGTGTTGATGCGATTGCCCATGCCGTTGCGCTCGGCCACCCGATCGCCGTCGATGCAGTAGAGGCGGATATTGAGGGCGCGGATGCGGGCGCGCAGCCGCTCGGGCAGCTCGGCCCAGACCCGGTCGGGCTCATGGGGAGCATTGAGCAGCAGGGTCGCCCCTTCGGCGGCATGCTCCAGCAGATCGACCGATTCGACAAAACCCCACTGGTGGCAGCCGATAAAGCTCGCCTGCTCGATAAGCCAGGGGGCGTCGATGGGCTCGGGGCCAAAGCGCAGATGGGAGACGGTGCGCGAACCCGACTTCTTGGAGTCGTAGACGAAGTAGCCCTGAGCGTGGAACCCCTCCAGCTCGCCGATGATCTTGATGCTGTTCTTGTTGGCGCCCACGGTGCCGTCGGCACCGAGGCCGAAGAAGAGCGCCCGCACCCGGCTGGCAGGCTCCAGATCGCCGATGGGGTGCCAGGCCAGACTGAGGCCCGACACATCATCGACAATCCCCACGGTAAAGCGCGGGCGCGGCGCATCGGATGCCAGCTCCTCGAAGACAGCCGCGCACATGGCGGGGGTGAACTCCTTGGAAGAGAGGCCGTAGCGACCACCGCTCAGCCAGGGCAGCCGCTTGATAAGGCCGCGCTGCAAGCCATCGATGAGCGCGCTCTGCACATCCAGCAGCAGCGGCTCGCCGCCTGCCCCCGGCTCCTTGGTGCGATCCAGCACCGCCATGCGGCGAACGCTCGCGGGCAGGGCATCGAGCAGCGCCTGCACCGGGAAGGGGCGATAGAGGCGCACCACCAAGACCCCGGTCTTGCGATCCTGCCGGTTGAGCCAATCCACCGTCGTGCGGGCGGTGGCCGCCCCCGAGCCCATCAGCACGATGACGTCGGTGGCATCCGGGGCGCCGTGGTACTCCACCAGCCGGTAGTGACGGCCGGTCAGCTCGCCGAGGCTCTCCATGCACTGCTGCACCCGCGCCGGCACCGCCTCGTAGAAGGGATTGACGCTCTCGCGGGACTGGAAATAGGTGTCCGGGTTCTGGGCGGTGCCACGCATCACCGGATGATCCGGGTTGAGCGCCCGCGCACGGTGGGCGCGCACCCAGTCGTTGTCGATAAGGGCCCGGATCTCATCCCGATGCAGGGCGACTATCTTGTTCACCTCGTGGGAGGTGCGAAAGCCGTCGAAGAAGTGGATAAAGGGCACCCGGCACTGCAGGGTGACGCTGTGGGCGACCAAAGCCAGGTCCTGCACCTCCTGCACCGAGCCGGAGGCGAGCATGGCAAAGCCGGTGCTGCGCGCCGCCATCACGTCCTGATGGTCGCCAAAAATCGAGAGCCCCTGCGCCGCCAAGGATCGGGCCGCCACATGGAACACCGCCGAGGTCAATTCGCCTGCGATCTTGTACATGTTGGGCAGCATCAGCATCAGCCCCTGACTGGCGGTGAAGGTGGTGGCGAGCGCCCCCGCCTGCAGGGCGCCGTGCACCGTGCCAGCCGCTCCCCCTTCGCTCTGCATCTCCACCACGGTGGGGATGTTGCCCCAGAGGTTGGTCTGCCCTTCTGCCGCCCAGGCGTCGGCCAGTTCGGCCATGGTCGAGCTCGGGGTGATGGGATAGATGGCACACACTTCGCTCAGCTGGTACGCCACCCGGGCCGCGGCTTCGTTGCCGTCAACCATGATCAGTTCATGTTTCATTGGGACTCCTCCGGTTGGCGAAGCTCGATGGCGTGGCAGGGGCACTGGTCGTGGCAGGCACCGCAGCCAGTGCAGCGCTCGGCATCCACCTGATACCCCAGACCCGGCCCCAGCTTGGCGATGGCCTGCTCGGGGCAGCTGCCGTAGCAGCCGTCGCACTCGAAGCAGTTGCCGCAGGAGTAGCAGCGCGCCGCCTCGTAGCGGGCGGCCGTCTCGTCCAGTCCGCCGATGATCTCGCCAAAGTCGTCCCGCGCCCACACCGGTTTGACCGGCTGACTGCTGGCCGGGGCGTGGGTCTGGAACCAGAGTTGCAACTGCTCCGGCCCCACCAATGAATAGGAAAGCGGTTTGTGATAGAGGCGACCACGCAGCCAGGCATCCATGTGGCGCGCCGCCTTCTTGCCGTG
Source organism: Aeromonas sp. PS2Canimalfood6 (assembly GCF_048276795.1). Taxonomy (NCBI): domain Bacteria; kingdom Pseudomonadati; phylum Pseudomonadota; class Gammaproteobacteria; order Aeromonadales; family Aeromonadaceae; genus Aeromonas; species Aeromonas sp. PS2Canimalfood6. The sequence goes on along the minus strand of NZ_JBLUXC010000006.1, from coordinate 14,611 downwards.
GCCGGTGGCGATGGTGACGGTGCGCTCGGAGGGCACCATGTCGCCACCGGCAAACAGACCCGGCACGTCCGTCATCAGGTTCTCGCCAACCTGTACCACTCCCTCCTTGTTGACCCGCACGCCGGGGATGCTCTCCAGCACGCTCAAATCAACTTCCTGACCGAGCGCCAGAATAAGGGAGTCCGCTTCGAGGGTTTCAAACTTGCCGGTGGGCACCGGCTTGCCCTCGGCATCCAGCGCCATCACCTCCACCTCGATATTGGTGCTGTCGAGCTGGCGGATGGTGCGCAGCCAGTTGATCTTGATCCCCTCCTCCTCGGCCTCATCGGCTTCGAAGGCGTGGGCCGGCATATGATCGCGGTCGCGGCGGTAGATGATCATCGCCTCTTCCACACCGAGGCGACGGGCGGTACGGGCCGCGTCCATGGCGGTGTTGCCGCCGCCGTAGATGGCTACCCGCCGTCCCAATTTGGGCGGCGGCAAGCCTTTCTCTTCGGCCAGACTGGCCTGTTCGAGAAAACTCACCGCATCGAGGATCTTGCCCGCTTCCCGGGCCGGAATATCGACCCGCTTGGCCAGATGGGCGCCGATGGCCATAAAGACGGCGTCAAAGCCCCCCTCGTCGCGCTCGCGCAGCACATCCTCCACCTTGTGGTTGAGGGTCAGGGTCACCCCGGCCGCCACGATGCGGGCTACCTCCCGATCCAGCACGTCGCGGGGCAGACGATAAGCGGGAATACCAAAGCGCAGCATGCCGCCGGCGAGCGGCCCCGCCTCGCGGATCTCCACCTGATGGCCAAGCCGGTTGAGGTGCCAGGCGCAGGAGAGACCGGAGGGGCCGGCACCGATCACCAGCACCTTCTTGCCGCTGGCGGGCGCGGGTGGCGCAGGCTGCCAACCTTTGGCCAGCGCTTCGTCGCCGAGGAAGCGTTCGATGGCGTGAATGGAGACGGCGTCATCCACCTGACCGCGGTTGCAGGCCGTTTCGCAGGGGTGATAGCAGACCCGGCCATGAATGGCGGGCAAGGGGTTCTCTTCGATCAAGGTCTGCCAGGCCGCCTCAAAACGGCCGGCCTGCGCCAAAGAGAGCCAGGCCTGGATGTTTTCTCCGGCCGGGCAGGCGTGATTGCAGGGTGGCAGGGCCGGCCGCCAGACGGGTAGCCGGGTACGCACCGGGCCTGTTCCCGTTTTCAGGGAGAGATCCGGCAATGGGGTCATGTCCAGTTGTTTGCTCATACATTGCTTTCTTCTTTTTGTGTGACAGGCCCCATCCGAATGCGCTTGATACCGTTTTGCCTGGGCAGACGGTGGCCGGAGAGGGAAGAAGCGAAAGCGTCAGAAACTGGAAGCTGGCCCGATGATGGGCCGTTTTTTGTAAGACATGGTGGATCAGGATCAATAAATGTTGCGCTTTATGGGTCGCCCCCTTCACAACCGGATCCCCGTCACACCCCGCAGCCATTCGGGCCTGTCGCCCGAGCCCCCTCGCCGCCCTCGACATGGGCAGCAGGAGAAGATTGCCGCCCGGGGCAGGAATCGTTATCTTCCCCTCTTCACAGGAATCGCCACAGCACAAGGACCAGGACATGCCGACCCTCGCCAGCATACATCTCTACCCCATCAAATCGACGGCAGGCATGCCGCTGGAGCGCGCCCGGGTGACCCAGGAGGGGCTTGCCGGGGATCGCCGCTACATGGTGGTCAAACCGGATGGCACCTTTATCACCGCCCGCACCCATCCCCAGTTGCAGCAGGTGGTGGCCACCCCCGTCGAGGGGGGGCTGCAACTGCGCTATCCGGGTCTGCCCCCCCTTGCCCTCATGGAGGCGGCGTTCAGTCGCGCCCCTCAGCACACCGGTGTCTGGGGGGATCGCTTTACCGCCCTGCACACCGGGCCCGACGCCGATGAGTGGCTGAGCCGGGTGGCGAGGGAGCCGGTGCGCCTGCTCTGGCTCGGGGAGGCATCCGATCGTTTTCGGGAGAAGACCGGCACCCGGGTGAGCTTTGCGGACGGCTACCCCTTGCTGCTCATCAGCCAGGCTTCCCTTGAGGATCTCAACCTGAGATCCGATGCCTTGCACCAGATGAGCCAGTTTCGTACCAACCTGGTGGCGAGCGGCACCCGCCCCTTCGAAGAGGATGGCTGGAAGCGGATCCGCATCGGCGAGGTGGAGTTTCGGGTGGACAAGCCGTGCAGCCGCTGCATCATGACCACGGTGGAGACAGGCACGGAGCGCTTCAATGCCCTGAAAGAGCCGCTGGCTACCCTCACCCGCTACCGCCGTGGCGAAGATGGTGAGGTCTATTTCGGCCAGAATCTGGTGGCCCTGAACGAGGGGTGGATTGAAGCGGGCAGCGAGATCGAGGTGCTGGAGCGGGCCCGGGCGCCGGTCTACCCCAACGCGGCCCCGAAAAAACGGGAGCTGGTGTGCGTCGCCCGGGAACCCCTGGCCCGGGATCTGGAAACCTTCTGGTTCGAGGCCGCCGACGGCGAGCCCCTGCCCGACTACCTGCCTGGACAGCACCTGCCCATCAGCCTCGATATCAAAAACACACGGGTTCAGCGCCGCTACACCCTGAGCTCCACGCCGGAGCGGCCCGAGCGTTACAGCATCAGCGTCAAGAAGCTGGCCGATGGCCGCCTCTCCCCCTGGCTGCACCATGAGCTGAAAGTGGGCGACCGGTTGCTGGCCGCCCCCCCGGCCGGCGAGTTTCACTTAGGGTCCGAGCGCAGGCTGCTGCTGCTCTCGGCGGGATCCGGTGTCACCCCCATGCTCTCCATTGCCCGCACTCTGGCACTACGGGGGGAGCTCGGTGACGTCCACTTCATGCACCTGTGTCGCAGCGAGGCGGATATTCCTGCCGCCAGCGAGCTGCACGCCATGGCGCAGCAGGGAATGACCCTCACCCTGATCCTGAGCCAGCCTGACAAACACTGGCAGGGGCTCAGCGGCCGTCTGAATGACGATCACCTGGGCCGGATCCGGGATTTGCAGGAGCGGGAGGTGTTCATCTGCGGCCCCCACGGCTTCATGGCCGATGCAGCCAACCGGCTGACCGCCCTCGGCGTACCGGCCGGGCGCATCCGCCAGGAGAGCTTTGGCGGGGCCCTGCTCTCGGTGGCCCGCCCCCATCAGGCGGTGCAACTGCGTATCGGCGAGCGGGAGTTTGCGGGCAACAACCAGGGCACCGTGCTGGATCAGGCCAACAAGCAGGGGGTAGAGCTGCCCTGGAGCTGCCGTGCTGGCATCTGCGGCAGTTGCAAGCAGACCCTGGTCTCGGGCGAGGTGGATCACCCCGATGCCCCCGCCATCAGCGCCGCCGAGCGGGCCGAGGGCAAGATCCTCGCCTGCTGCGCCGTGCCCCTGACGGATCTGGTGATCAAATAGGGTGATCGGGGGGCAAAACCCCGTCCCCGGAATGCAAAACGGCTGCCCGAGGGCAGCCGTTTTCTTTAGATGACTGGCTATCAGCCACGCAGGGCGGCGATGCGCTGCTCGATGGGCGGGTGGCTCATGAACAGCTCGCTCATGGAGCGCTTGCCGTTGATGCCGAACGCCATCATGGAACCCTCCATCTGCGGCTCGGCACCGCGGGCGAGACGCTGGAGCGCGGCAATCATCTTGTCGCGGCCGGCCAGCTTGGCGGCACCGGCGTCGGCACGGAACTCGCGCTGACGGCTGAACCACATGACGATGATGGAGGCGAGCACGCCGAACACCATCTCCAGCACGAACACGGTGATCATGTAGGCGAAACCGCCGGTGCTGCTGCTCTCTTCCTCGTTGTTGGAGCTGAAGAAGTTGCTGATGACGCCGGCCACGATGCGGGCGAAGAACATCACGAAGGTGTTCACCACCCCCTGGATCAGGGTCAGGGTCACCATGTCGCCGTTGGCCACGTGGCTCACCTCGTGGGCCAGCACGGCTTCCGCCTCGTCGCGGCTCATGCTGTAGAGCAGACCGGAGGAGACGGCAACGAGGGAGTCGTCACGGCGGGCGCCGGTGGCAAAGGCGTTCATCTCGGGGGAGTCGTAGATCCCCACTTCCGGCATCTTGATGCCAGCCTCACGGGCCTGACGGGCAACAGTGCTCACCAGCCAGTGCTCGGTCTCGTTGCGGGGCTGCTCGATGACCTGGACGCCATAGCTGCGCTTGGCCATCCACTTGGACATCAGCAAGGAGATAAAGGAACCCCCAAAACCGAACACGGCGCAGAACACCAACAGACCGGAAATGCTGGACTTGTTGATCCCCAGAACCGAGAACAGGATATTGAGTACCACCCCCAGCACCAGCATGACGGCCAGGTTGGTCACCAGGAATAGCATAATTCGCTTCATATTGACTCCTTGTGAGATATGGATGCATGGTTCGGGGCGCCCCAGGGGCGACCGATGCCACACTTGCCCCAGATAATAGACAGACTCGATGAATGTTTGCTGAATGTCTGGCCTCAGAGCAAGGGCGACACATCGAGACAGTGGTGCAAATCCACCTCATTCACCGCGTCCACGAAGGGGAGCTCCCCCAGAAATGGGGCCGGCAACATGGCTTTCAAGGTGTCCAGGTTCTCCTCGTAGCGGCTCATGTGCGGATCCACCCGGTTGATGACCCAGCCCGCCAGGGTCAACCCCTGCTGGCGAATGGCGCTGACGGTGAGCAGGGCATGGTTGAGGCAGCCCAGCCTGGCCCCCACCACCAGGATCACCGGCAGCCGCTCCTGGGCGACCCACTCCGAGAGCAGACGCTGGTGATCCAGCGGCAGGAACCAGCCCCCCGCCCCTTCGACAATGACGAGATCGGCCCCAGCTCCCTCAATCTCCCGCAAGCCGGCGGACAGCCCCTCGAAGGGGATGCTCGCCCCCCGCTCACGGGCGGCGATATGGGGGGCGATGGGCGGCTCGAAGGCATAGGGATTGACCTGCTCGTAGGGCAGCGCAACCGTGGCCGCCTGCTGCAACAGCAAGGCATCCAGATTGCGAAGCCCCTCCGGGGTGTGGGTGCAGCCCGCCGACACCGGTTTGTACCCGGCGCAGCGAATGCCTCTGGCGGCAAGCGCCAGCAACAGGGTGCGGGCCACCAGGGTCTTGCCCACGTCGGTGTCCGTGCCCGTGATGAAATAGGATGTCCCCATGATGATTCCTCGATGCAGTGCAGGGGCGCAGAGGCGCCCCGATATCAATGGTGAAAGGCAGGCGCACGTCCTGCCGCTGAAGGGGTGGGTGCGCCGGGTCTTTTTGTGTCAGCGCCGCACCAGGCGCCCGAGGCAGACCTCGTAGCTGGCGGCCAGCAGGCCGTCCGGTTGACGGTGGCGCTCGTAGGCCTCCCCCAGTCGCACCAGGCGCTGGCGATGACCCAGGCCCGCAGACCGCTCGTCGTTGACCTGGCTCGCGCCTATCCCCTTGAGGTCGCGCAGCAGTCCGCTGAGCGCCGGGTAGGCGAGGGACCAGGTCAGCGGGCAGAGCGCCGGGGCCTCGAAGCCCCCGTCACGGGCCGCCTGCTGCAACTGGGGCAACGTCAGGAAGCGATTGACATGGTCACGACCATCCACGGCCCGCCAGGCCTCCCGCAGTTGCCACAGTGACCCCGAAAGCAGGGTCGAGAAGAAGACCTGGCCACCGGGTTTGAGCACCCGGTTGAGCTCGGCAAAGGCCTGGGCCGGCCGCTCGCACCACTGCAGGGCCAGGCTGGAGAAGACCCAGTCCAGGCTCTGGTCGGCAAAGGGCAGCCCCTCCGCATCGCCGCACACCAGGCGGGCTCCGCTGCCGCGAAGGGCCGCCTGGGCCAGCATGCCGGGAGCGAGATCCAGCCCGGTCAGCGTCTCACAGCGCGGCGCCAGGGCAGGCAGGAAGAAACCGGTGCCGCAGCCCAGATCCAGCCCGACCCCTGAGCGCACCTCTTTCACGCCCCCCTCGTCCATGCGCGCCAGCAGCGACTGCCCCACCTCCTGCTGGAAGCGGGCGTGGGCGTCGTAGTGGCGGGCCGCCGCCCCGAAGCGGCGGGCGAGCTGTGCCTTGTCGACCGACTGGAAACGCTCATGCACCATGGGCGCCCCCTCTCTCGTCAGTGGATGGGCTGGGCCCCAGGGCCTCGAGCAGGCGATCCACGTCATCTTCGCCATGGGCAGCGCACAGGGTGATGCGAAGGCGCGCCGTGCCGACCGGCACCGTGGGCGGGCGGATGGCACCGGCCCAGACACCGCACTCCCGCAGGCGCTCGGCCAGTTGCAGGGCAGCGACGCTCTCCCCCACCAGCAGCGGCTGGATGGGGGTATCGCTTGCCCCAAGCCGCCAGCCGAGCGCCTGCGCCCCCTGCCGGAACCGGGCGACAAGGCGAGCCAGGTGGGCACGGGCCTCGTTGGCTACGCGTACCAGCTCGATGCTCTGGCGCACGGCGCACGCCTGGGCGGGGGGCATATGGGTGCTGTAGACATAGTGGCGGGCAAAATTGACCAGGTACTCCACCAGCTCGCGACTGCCGCCCACAAAGGCGCCGGCCACCCCGAGCGCCTTGCCGAAGGTCCCCATCTGGATGTGCACGCTGGCCGGGTTCACCCCCTGGGCCGCCAGGGTGCCGCGCCCCTCGGCACCCAGCACGCCGAGGCCGTGGGCATCGTCAATCATCAGCCAGTTGCCGCTTCGGGATGCGAGTGTGGCCAGCTCAGCCCAGGGGGCCTGATCCCCGTCCATGCTGAAGACCCCTTCCGAGACGATCAGGCCCCGGTTTGGCTCAAGCAGCCGCTCAAGGGCCGCCATGTCGTTGTGGCCGAAGCGCTTCATTTTGCAGGGGAGCTGGCTCCCCATCTCCTGCAAGGAGGCGTGGTTGAGCCTGTCCTGCCACAGCAGGTGATCCTTGCCGAGCAGGGCCTTGAGCACCGCCTGATTGGCGGAGAAGCCACAGTTGAACAGCAGCACCGCCTCCACGCCGAGCCAGTCGGCAAGCGTCTCTTCCAGCTGCTGGTGGGCGCGGCTGTAACCCGTCACCAGGGGCGAGGCGCCTGCCCCCGCGCCATATTGCGCCACCCCCGCCGTGAAGGCGGCCTTGATGGCGGGGTGACCCGCAAGGCCCAGGTAGTCGTTGCCAGAGACATTGAGGTAATCGCGCCCCCCGACCCGGATCCGCCCGCCGTTCGCCACATCCACCGGGGTGCGTCGGCGCAGCAGGGTGGCCTGTTCACGCTCGGCCAGCGCCTCCCCCAGGGCAAAGGGGCCGATAACAACGGGCGTCATCATGGACGGAGGACATCTGCGCGGGAACGGGTGGCATCGTAGAAGAGTTCGCTCGGCTCGCTCTGGCGGTTCACCTCGGCCAGCAGCTCCTCCTCTTGAACCTGATCCGGCTTCTGGGCCCGCTGGGCGGGGCGAATGCCGAGGCGCTTGAAGAGCTGCATGTCGCTGTTTTCGTCCGGATTGGGGGTGGTCAGCAGCTTGCAGCCGTAGAAGATGGAGTTGGCCCCGGCCATAAAGCACATGGCCTGCATCTGCTCATTCATCTTCTCCCGCCCGGCGGAGAGGCGCACGTGGGAGGCCGGCATCATGATGCGCGCCACGGCGATGGTGCGGATAAATTCGAACGGGTCCAGGTTCTCCTGGTTCTCCAGGGGCGTCCCCTTCACCTTGACCAGCATGTTGATGGGCACGCTCTCCGGGTGGCGGGGCAGGTTGGCGAGCGCCATCAAGAGGCCCGCCCGATCTTTCGCCTGCTCCCCCATGCCGACGATGCCGCCGGAGCAGACCTTCATGCCGGCGCCGCGCACATGCTCCAGGGTGTCGAGCCTGTCCTGATAGGTGCGGGTGGTGATGATGTCGCCGTAGAACTCCGGCGAGGTGTCGAGGTTGTGGTTGTAGTAATCGAGCCCCGCAGCCCCGAGACGCGCCGCCTGATCGGCGGTCAGCATCCCGAGCGTCATGCAGGTCTCCATACCGAGCCCGCGCACCTCTTCAATCATGCGCAGGATATAGGGCATGTCCTTCTCTTTCGGGTTGCGCCAGGCCGCCCCCATGCAGAAGCGGGACGAGCCGTTGGCCTTGGCCTCCCGGGCCCGCTCCAGCACTTTTTCCACCTCCATCAGCCGCTCGGTCTCGAGCCCGGTGTGGTAGCGAGCGCTCTGGGGACAATATTTGCAATCTTCCGGGCAGGCCCCGGTCTTGATGGAGAGCAGGGTGCTCACCTGCACCTCGTTCGGGTCGAAATGGGCGCGGTGCACCGTCTGGGCTTGGAACAGCAGATCGTTGAATGGCAGGGTAAAGAGATCCTGAACCTCGGACAGGGTCCAGTCGTGACGAAGGGCGTGGGCACCCGCGGTAAGAGCATTCATACATGGCTTCCGGTTGTTATTGGTGGGATCCTGCGCCGCGCTCAAGAGAGCGTTCGCCGCAAGACCCGCCAGCTGGACAGCGCGACGCCAGGGCGTGCGCGAAGCCAAGTGGCTGAAATTGTTGGCTAGTGTAGAGAGCACGCGTAGACTGTCAACACCGACCAGATCAAATCAATTGACAACAGAACACAAAATGACCAATCAAGAATTCGACCTGCACCACGTCTGGCACCCCTATACCTCCCTCACCCATCCCCTGCCCTGCTATGAAGTGGCCAGCGCCAAAGGGGTGACCCTCACCCTGACGGACGGGCGCGAGCTGGTGGATGGCATGAGCTCCTGGTGGGCCTGCGTGCACGGCTATCAGGTGCCGGAACTGGACGCGGCCGCCACCGCCCAGCTCGGCAAGATGTCCCACGTGATGTTTGGCGGCCTGACCCATGCCCCGGCGGTCGAGCTCTGCCGCAAACTGGTGGAGATCACCCCGAAGGGGCTGGATCGGGTCTTTCTGGCAGATTCCGGCTCCGTGGCGGTGGAAGTGGCCCTCAAGATGGCCCAGCAGTACTGGCATGCCAAAGGGACGCCCCGCGCCAAATTCGTTGCCCTTCGGGGCGGCTATCACGGCGACACCTTCGGCGCCATGAGCGTGTGCGACCCGGATGGCGGCATGCACGAGCTCTACCAGGGCTTCCTGCCCGAACACCATTTCGTCGAAGCGCCAAGCTGCCGCTTCCACGCCCAGTGGGACGAGCAGAGCGTGGTGGAGCTAGCCACCCTGGTGGCGGATCATCACGAGGAAATTGCCGCCATCGTGCTCGAACCTATCGTCCAGGGGGCAGGCGGCATGCGCTTCTACCACCCCCGCTACCTGCAGTGGGTGCGCGCCCTGTGCGACGAATTCGGCCTGCTGCTGATTGCCGACGAGATAGCCACCGGCTTTGGCCGCACCGGCCAGCTGTTTGCCTGTGACTGGGCCGGCATCAGCCCCGACATCATGTGCCTGGGCAAGGCGCTCACCGGCGGCTACCTGACGCTGTCGGCCACGCTCACAACCGAGCATGTCGCCCACACCATCTGTGACGGCAAGGCGGGCGTCTTCATGCACGGCCCCACCTTCATGGGCAACCCGCTCGCCTGCGCGGTGGCCAACGCCTCCATCGAGTTGCTGCTCGCCTCCCCGTGGCAGGAGCGGGTTCGCGTCATCGAACACCAACTCAAAACCGAACTGGTGGAGCTGACCCTGCACCCGGCGGTGGCGGATGTACGGGTGCTCGGCGCCATCGGGGTGGTGGAGATGAAGGAGCGGGTGGACGTGGCGCGCATCCAGCGCAAGTTCGTGGAGCTGGGCGCCTGGATCCGTCCCTTTGGCAAGCTCATCTACCTGATGCCCCCCTTCGTCATCACCCCTGAAGAGCTGCGGGTATTGACCGGCGCCATCCACGAGGCCATCACCAGCGGCGAATATTGAGTCCGGCTGGACGGGCCCTGCATGAGAACGCAGGGCCTTTTGGCGCTTTTTCATCAGAATGTGAGCAAGACACCAAAACCCGTCCGGCGAGGAGAGTAGACTGCGCGGGTTTTACCCAACAGATGTACCAGTCCCATGCGCCTCTCCATTGCTGCCAAGATCAACTTCTTCCTGCTCTTCATCTTCTCCATGGTGTTGGTGTTTTCCGCGGCCTATCAGGCGGTGCGCGAGCGTGACCTCATCCTGACCCTCATCAAGGAACAGAGCCGCGAGCAGACCGAGGCCTACTTCGACGGCCTCAACATGCTGATGCTGACCGGCAAGATGGACGCCCGCGACACCCTGCGCGCCAAGTTTCTCCATCACGCCCACGTGGAAGATGCCCGCATCGTGCGCGGGGCGGCGGTCAACAAGCAGTACGGGCCGGGCCGTGACGACGAGGCCCCGAAGGACAGGTACGATGCCCTGGCGCTGGCGGGCAAGGGGAGCCTGGAGGTAGAGCATGACGGCATGCACAGCCGGCTGGTGGTGACCCGCCCGCTGCTGGCCAGAAAGGATTTTCGCGGTACCGACTGCACCAGCTGCCACCAGGTGCCGGAAAACACCGTGCTGGGGGCGGTGCGTTTTGACTACTCCCTCGACACCCTGTTTACCCGGGTGGAGCAGAACATCCTCACCTCGGCCCTGAGCCTCACCCTCATCTTCGGGCTGGGACTCCTGCTCACCCTCTGGGTCATCCGCACCTGGATAGTCCGCCCTCTCAACCAGCTGACCCGCTCCATGGAGGAGGCCACCGATCGCAACGACTTCGGCCACAGGCTGGAGGGGGACGAAGGGGACGAGATTGGCCGGGTGGCGCTCGCCTACAACCAGATGCTCGACAGCGTGGAGCGCCAGATAGGCAAGCGCCCCGCCTCTCAGGGGATGGATGACGGCGACGGCCCTCAGCCCCGGTAGTAAAGCAGCAGGCAGGCCACCAGGATCAGCAGCAGGATGAAGAGATTGACGTGGCGGGCATCTTCCTGCCGACGGCTGCGGCCACGAGCCAGCACCAGCACCACCAGGGTCAGCAGGCAGCAACCCCAGAGCCCGCGCTCCAGCCAGGGGGTAAGCAGGGGGTCCCAGCTCTGGCGCACCTTGACGCCCCCATAGACCAGAAAGCCGTAAGCCACCTCTGGCCGGGCGAAGTGATAGAGGGAGAGCAGGGCGACAAAGCCGCCCCAGCAGAGGATCAGCAGCCCCTGCAACACCCGTATCCAGCCATCCGGCCCCCGCCTGCGCTCCTTCACCCTCACCCCCGTCCAGCCGCCATGATCCATGCACGATGCATGGGGAAATCCCCGCAAGGGTCCGACATTTTTGCTTGTTTATCAAACCTGCGCGGGTAAGATGAACGGCTTAGTCTGCCATGGTGGGCCAACTGCGCCCGGGCCAGACCCCTAGTGTTGCAAATAGCGCTGCAAGAACAAGCTGGAGACAATATTTCGATGACGCACGCATCCGTAGTTGATGTGCTGGCCGGTAAGTATTCGGTCGGCACCACCCTGACTGTGAAAGGGTGGATCCGGACCCGCCGCGATTCCAAGGCGGGGATCTCATTTTTGGCCGTTTCCGATGGCTCCTGCTTCCATCCGGTGCAGGCCGTCGCCCCCAATACCCTGGCCAATTACGAGAATGAAGTGCAACGTCTGACCACAGCTTGCTCCGTCGAAGTGACCGGCACCGTGGTCGAGTCCCAGGGCAGCGGCCAGGCGTTCGAACTGCAGGCCACCGAGGTCAAGGTAGTGGGCTGGGTCGAAGATCCGGACACCTACCCCATGTCTGCCAAGCGCCACAGCATCGAGTACCTGCGCGAGCAGGGCCACCTGCGTGCCCGCACCAACATCGTCGGTGCCGTGACCCGGGTGCGCAACTGCCTCTCCCAGGCCATTCACCGCTTCTTCCACGAACAGGGCTACCTCTGGATCGCGGCGCCCCTCATCACCGCCTCCGACACCGAAGGGGCCGGCGAGATGTTCCGCGTCTCCACCCTGGACATGGAAAACCTGCCGCGCACCCCCGAAGGCAAGGTGGACTACGACAAGGACTTCTTCGGCAAGGAGACCTTCCTGACCGTGTCCGGCCAGCTGAACGTCGAAACCTACGCCTGCGCCCTGTCCAAGGTCTACACCTTCGGCCCGACCTTCCGCGCCGAAAACTCCAACACCAGCCGCCACCTGGCTGAGTTCTGGATGGTGGAGCCGGAAGTGGCCTTCGCCGATCTGGAAGACAACGCCGCCCTGGCCGAAGCCATGCTGAAGTACGTCTTCAACGCCGTGCTGACCGAGCGCCGCGACGATCTGGAGTTCTTCGCCCAGCACGTGGACAAGGACGCCATCGGCCGTCTGGAGCGCTTCGTCGCCTCCGACTTCGCCCAGATTGACTACACCGACGCCATCGACGTGCTGCAAAACTGCGGCAAGAGCTTCGAGTTCCCGGTCTCCTGGGGCATCGATCTCTCCTCCGAGCACGAGCGCTACCTGGCCGAGGAGCACTTCAAGTCCCCGGTGGTGGTGAAGAACTACCCGAAGGACATCAAGGCCTTCTACATGCGCCTCAACGACGACGGCAAGACCGTTGCCGCCATGGACGTGCTGGCCCCGGGGATCGGCGAGATCATCGGCGGCTCCCAGCGTGAAGAGCGTCTCGAGGTGCTGGATGCCCGTCTGGCCGAGATGGGTCTGAACAAGGAAGACTACTGGTGGTACCGCGATCTGCGTCGCTACGGCACCGTGCCCCACTCCGGCTTCGGTCTGGGCTTCGAACGCCTGGTGGTCTACGTGACCGGCATGGGCAACGTGCGCGACGTGATCCCCTTCCCCCGTACTCCCCGCACCGCCGAGTTCTAAGGCGACCCGCCCACTCGCCCCCTGCAAAAGCCGACCCCCGGGGTCGGCTTTTTTTATGCCCGCCTCGCTCTTCCCGCACGTGTCATTCCCGCCTTTTGCATTCCCAACCCTGTGCGCTCCCCCATCTTTCCCGTCATTTATCTGGTGTGCGCCAGGAAGCGGTCCCCTGTTCAAGGGCTGAATCGTAGTTTTTATGCACTTAAATCGGAAAAAAGCCGGTTGTTGAAGCAACGCAATTTTTTACCCCTTTAGGGGTGACAAAATATCCATTAACCCTTCAGGGGTAATTGATGACAGCGGATCCCGGGCAGCTGGCCGATGGGGACATGGATAAAACACACGAGGTAATGGAATGATCTTGATGGAATTTTTGGTGGTACTCGGCTGCTTGCTGCTGGGTACCCGCTTCGGGGGCATGGGGCTGGGTCTTATCAGCGGCATTGGTCTGTTCCTGCTGACCTTCGTCTTCGGCCTGGTGCCGGGCGAGCCGCCGGTGCAGGTAATGCTGACCATACTGGCGGTCATTGGCTGCGCCGCCACCCTGCAGACCGCCGGCGGTCTCAACCTGATGATGCAGGTGGCCGAGCGTCTGCTGCGCCGTCACCCCCAGTACATCACCCTGCTGGCGCCGCTCACTACCTGGACCCTCACCTTCCTGTGCGGTACCGGCCACGTGGTCTACACCATGTTCCCCATCATCGCCGACATCGCGCTGCAGAAGAACATCCGTCCGGAGCGCCCCATGGCAGTGGCGTCCGTTGCCTCCCAGATGGCCATCTGCGCCTCGCCGGTCTCGGTGGCCGTGGTCTCCATGGTCTCCATCCTGGCGGCAGCTCACGGCGTGGGTCAGGCCTACGGTCTGCTCGACATCCTGATGGTCGCCATCCCCTCTTCGCTCACGGGGGTCATGATGGCGGCCCTGTGGAGCCTGCGCCGCGGCAAGGATCTGGACAAGGACGAGGAGTTCCAGGCCAAGATCAAGGACCCTGCCCAGCGGGACTTCATCTACGGCGGTGGTGAAACCCTGCTCAACACCAAGTTCCCGAAAGAGGCCTACTGGTCCACCTGGATCTTCTTCGCCGCCATCGCTGCCGTGGTGCTGCTGGGGGCCGATGAGGCGCTGCGCCCCGTCTTCACCATCAAGGAGAAGACGGGCCCCCTCTCCATGAACCTGGTGATCCAGATGATGATGCTGATCGCCGGCGCCATCATCCTGATGCGCTGCAAGGTCAAGCCGGGGGAGATCGCCAACGGCGCCGTCTTCAAGGCGGGCATGGTCGCCATCTTCTCCGTGTTCGGGGTCGCCTGGATGAGCGAAACCTTCTTCCAGGCCCACATGCCGCTGCTCAAGGAGACCCTGGCCCACGTGGTACAGGCCCAGCCCTGGACCTACGCCCTGGTGCTCTTCCTCATCTCCAAGCTGGTGAACAGCCAGGCCGCGGCGCTCACCGCCATCGCCCCCATGGGGCTGGCGCTGGGGGTCGAACCCAAACTGCTCATCGCCTTCCTGCCGGCGAGCTACGGCTACTTCGTGCTGCCGACCTACCCGAGCGATCTCGCCTGCATCGGCTTCGACCGCTCCGGCACCACCCGCATCGGCAAGTTCATCATCAACCACAGCTTCATCATTCCGGGCCTCATCGGGGTGGTGACCTCCTGTACCCTGGGCTTCATCCTGACCAGCATACTGCTCTAAGCAACAGGCACCGCTTAGCCAGTCCAGCAGGCCCCCACCCGGGGGCCTGCTGTTTTGCCCCCTGCCCCATCCCGCTTTGCCAACCGCCCGCACTCTGGGTAGCATGACCCCTCTTTTCTGGTTCATCGCGGCTTTCCGGGGAAGGCCGCCTTGATTTTCAGAAAAAAGTATTCTGAGTCCCTAAATCCATATGCCATACGCTTTATCACTTTGATCTTGTTGTTCACCCCTTCCAGCACA